>NZ_JAMFRV010000666.1 GCF_026224925.1 Pseudomonas sp.
AAACCCGCCGAGGCGGGTTTTGTTTTTACTGCGATTCCGAAATGACGTCTTACGTAGTGCGCTGGCTTTCCAGATTTTCGAGTTCAGCTTTGTACTGATGAGCTTCCGTCTCGTTATGGAACATCCCAACCAACAAGTCCTGTTGATGTACATCCCAGACCTGCTGGCCAGAAGCCTGGCTTTCATGGGATAGGTGGGAAAAGTCGCGTTCGGTAACTTTTACGGTCATCTAGAAGACTCCTGACACTTGGTGCTGCGACAACGCGTCGCAGGAGGCTTTTATATATTTTGTTAGGAGACTAAGTAAATAGCTTTTTTCTGCAATATACCTTTGTTAAAAATGCAGAAATGGCTCTAGGCGGCGTGTTACAAGGGGGTCGATTGGAATTTGATCCCCCCATGAAGATTCACTTCGGACAGCTTATGTTCAGGTTTGTGGTCGAGACAGCTGAAGATCCTTCGGCCATTATCGCGGGCAAGCGCGCTCCTACACTGAATTTGGGTTCATAACCCTCTGTTTCTGGCCTGGAGGAGCGCGCTCGTCCGCGATCGCTTCGGGGTCGCGCTCGACCGTAGCAGTCATAAAAAAGCCCCGCTAATTAGCGGGGCTCTGGGTGTTTCGCGATCAGGCTGATCAGCTGCCTTTAACGGTTCTGCCGTTAACTGTGCCTTCTTGCAGCATGATGTTGTATTCCTTGCCGTCGTTTTCAACCTGTTGCAGGCGAACCAGCAGGTAATCCCAATCTTTGGCGAACCACATCACGGTGATGCGTTTGCTTTGGGTTGGATCACGTACGCGTTCGACTTTGATTGCGTCGACCTGGCCGGCTTTGGTCGCGACTTTTTCTGAACCCAGGACGCGGAAATCATAAGTGTCTACTTCGTCGCCATCGACGACCTGGTAACTCATGCTCTTCTTGCCAGCGGCTACGTCATTTTGCAACGCCAACTGGTAAGTCGATTTATCGAGGATGCCGCGGTTAAGTGGAACAGTGAACGCGGTGCCGCGATCAGTCCCGTTGATGACTTTGGCCGCCCAATCGAATGTCATGTCGACTTTCTTGGATTTACCCAAGCCGCCACGTTCGAAGTTGTA
This sequence comes from Pseudomonas sp., assembly GCF_026224925.1. Taxonomy (GTDB): domain Bacteria; phylum Pseudomonadota; class Gammaproteobacteria; order Pseudomonadales; family Pseudomonadaceae; genus Aquipseudomonas. The sequence continues at coordinate 1,097 of NZ_JAMFRV010000666.1, forward strand.
GGTCTGCGGCAGCAGGGCGTCTTTGTCGACTTTCAGCGTGCTGACTTCGGTCAGGCTGGCAATCATCATCGACGCCTTGAAGCTCAGTGACCACGTGTCATTGGCATTCTTGGTGAGCGTGCGCTCAGCAGTACCGCCGCTCATGGGCAGTTGCTTCCAGTCAGCGGTGTACGTAGCAGAATAGGGTTGCAGGTCAGCGGCCTGAACAGCAGGCAGTGCGAGCAAAGCCAAAGCGAACAGCAAAGCGCGACGCATAGTATCTCCTAGGTTCGAATCAAGTGGCCACGGGCCCCAAGTAACTGGCCGTCCAGCGATGCACCGTGTTCACCAAGGCTCAATCGGCCTTCGGCAAACCAGCGAATGGCCAGCGGATAAATCTGATGTTCCTGAGCGTGAACGCGTTGCGCCAGGCTGCTTGGCGAATCATCTGACTCTACCGAAACTACAGCCTGTACGACCAGAGGACCCCCATCGAGTTCCTCTGTCACGAAATGCACGCTACAGCCATGCTCCTGATCGCCAGCTTCCAGCACACGTTGGTGAGTGTGCAAGCCTTTATACAAAGGTAACAGCGAAGGATGGATATTGATCAGTCGGCCTTGGTAGTGACGAACGAATGCCGCGCTCAAGATTCGCATGAACCCGGCGAGGACTACCAGCTTGGGATTGAAAGTGTCGATCAGTTCGATCAGAGCCGCGTCGAAGGCCTCGCGACCTTCAAACGTGGTGTGATCAAGGAGGCGGGTTTCGATGCCCGCGTCCTTGGCGCGCTGCAGGCCGAACGCATCGGCACGGTTGGAAATCACCGCGCAGATTCTGGCCGGTTGATCGACGCCGTGCAGGTGATCGATCATGGCTTGCAGGTTGCTGCCGGTGCCGGATAACAGCACCACCACATCACACGTTGACATCAATGTGCCTTGAGGTTTTTCAGTTCGACCTGCGCAGCGCCTTCCGCGGCAGTTGCAATCTGGCCAATGACCCACGGTTGCTCGCCCGCTTCACGCAGAACGTTCAGTGCTATTTCAACGTGTTCTTGAGCGACACAGATCACCATGCCTACGCCGCAGTTAAGGACGCGGTGCATTTCTGTTTCGGCAACGTTGCCTTGCTGCTGCAACCAGTCGAACACGGCCGGACGCTGCCAACTGGCGACGTCGACGACAGCCTGAGTACCGGCCGGCAGTACGCGCGGAATGTTATCCAGCAAACCGCCGCCCGTGATGTGGGCCATGGCCTTGACGGCGCCAGTGTCCTTGATCAGCTTGAGCAACTGCTTGACGTAGATACGCGTCGGCGCCATCAGCAGATCGGTCAGCGGTTTGCCGTCGAGTTGAATGGTTTCGATGTCGGCGCCAGCCACTTCGATGATCTTGCGGATCAGCGAGTAACCGTTGGAGTGCGGACCCGAAGAAGGCAGGGCGAGCAGGGCGTCACCGGCAGCGACTTTGGAGCCGTCGATGATGTCGGCTTTTTCCACAACACCGACGCAGAAGCCTGCCAGGTCGTAGTCTTCGCCTTCATACATGCCAGGCATTTCTGCGGTTTCGCCGCCTACCAGCGAGCAGCCCGCTAATTCACAACCAGCGCCAATGCCAGTCACGACCTGAGTCGCGGTTTCGACGTTGAGCTTGCCGGTGGCGTAGTAATCGAGGAAGAACAGCGGCTCTGCACCACACACGATCAGGTCGTTGACGCACATGGCGACCAGGTCGATGCCGATGGTGTCGTGTTTATTCAGGTTCAGCGCCAGACGCAGCTTGGTGCCCACGCCGTCGGTGCCGGATACCAGCACAGGTTGCTTATAGCCAGCCGGGATTTCGCAAAGGGCGCCGAAGCCACCCAGACCGCCCATGACTTCCGGACGCTTGGTGCGCTTGGCAACGCTTTTGATGCGTTCGACCAATGCTTCACCGGCGTCGATGTCTACACCGGCGTCTTTGTAGCTCAGGGAGGGTTGCTTGCTCATAATCCAGGCCTTTAGGGGGGATTCGGGGAAACGACTGGTTAACAGGGCCAATCAAAAAATGCCGCGCTCTGAATAACGCTTCATTTCAGGGGCCGCTGCCATCGTCAGTCGGTGAAGGCGCGCGATTTTATCAGGCTTACAGGGCAGCGGCCATCCTTAGGCCGACGGGCAGGCGGTTCGAGAGAAAATAAATCAGCTTTATGCTGAGGCTGGCTCGTTTGCCAGCGTCTCTATAAGGTGTAGCTACTATTAATTGTGAATGAATTGACTGGATGTGTGGTCTCAACCGCATCAGTTGCCTCACGCGTTCTTTTTTCGTGTCATTTTTTGCCCTTTGGGAACCCTCCATGCGTCTTCCTACCCTGCGTTTTGCCAAATTATTGTGTGTGGGCTGCCTTTCACTGGTCAGCCTGCCGAGCTTCGCTGAGACCGTCAGCAATCTGTATCAGGTACGCGAACCCGTCACCGGGCAATCCCCTGAAGAGCGTACCCAAGCCACTCAACGTGCGCTGGAAACCTTAGTGTTGCGCCTTACCGGTGATCCTAAAGCTGCGCAAAGCGCTGGCCTGTCCGAGGTGCGTAAAGACCCTCAGCAGATCATCAGTAAGTACGGTTACGAGGCGGGTCCGCCAGAAAGCCTGCTGGTGGATTTCGATCCAGTGAGCGCCGACAACTCGATGCGCAAAGCCGGCCTGCCGGTGTGGGGCACCAATCGTCCGGCGATTTTGGGCTGGTGGTTGAACGATGCTACCGATGGATCGAACCTGGTCGGCGACGGTCAGGCCTTGGCTGAGCCGTTGCGCCGCGCCGCTCAACACCGTGGCTTGCCGTTGCGTTTGCCACTGGCTGACCTGAGCGAGCAAATCGTTGCCACGGCGAAGAATCTTGAAGGCACCGACCCTGCGCCGTTGAAAGACGCGTCTGACCGCTATGGTGTCGATGCGTTGCTGGCGGTGCATGCGCGAGAAAACGGTGGGCAATGGCAGGGCACCTGGCGCCTATGGCTTGGCGCGCAACGTGAGCAAGGCACCGCCACCGGCGCAGATACGGCTGCGCTGGCCGATGCGATAATGCTGGCAGTGAGCGAGCGTCTAGCCCCACGCTTTGTGGCCAAGCCCGGAGCATCCACCAGCCTTGCTCTGCACGTGCAAGGCATGACGTTGGAGCGCTACGCGCAATTGGGTCGCTTGCTGGACCCGTTCGGCGCGAAGCTGAAGTTGGTAGAGGGTGACGCCATTACCTACGAAGTCAGCGGCAGCGCTGATCAGTTGCGGTCGCAGTTATCGCTAGCGAAGTTGCAGGAGGTTCCGGCGAGCGAGGTTGCGCCGCTGGCACCTATCCAGTCGCCGGCCGAGGCGGGTGCTGCACCGGTTGCTCCCGTCGCGCCAGTGGCTGCGCCATCGTCGATACCCCAGCTGAATTTCCGCTGGTAGGCACAGAATTGTTTTATATCGATTTAACTCTCGGGTCTAAGGGGCAGTAATGGCTGATTCACGTCGTTGGTTTTGGATTGGCGGGGTTGCCCTGCTGTGCGTATTTGTATTTTTGCTGCACCCGATTCTCACGCCATTTTTGATCGCGCTGCTGTTGGCGTACATGGCTGACCCGTTGGTTGATCGGTTGGAAGCGCTTGGGCTGTCACGCACGCTGGGCGTGGTTGTGGTCTTCGGCCTATTCACGATGGTGTTCATGGCGTTGTTATTGGTCTTGGTGCCGATGCTCGCCAAGCAATTGTTCCGGCTATATGAGCTGGCGCCGCAAATCCTCGATTGGTTGCAGCACACGGCATTGCCTTGGACTCAGGCCAAATTGGGCTTGGCGGACGGATTTTGGAAGTTCGACAAGGTCAAGGCGGCTATCTCCGAGCACATGGGCCAGACCAGCGACATCGTCGGTATAGTACTGGCTCAGGCCACGGCATCAAGCTTGGCGCTGATCGGCTGGTTGACCAATCTGGTGTTGATCCCGGTGGTGTGTTTCTACCTGTTGCGCGACT
>NZ_JAMFRV010000667.1 GCF_026224925.1 Pseudomonas sp.
CCTCTGTGGGAGCGAAGTTGTTAGCGAATGGCAACTTCGCTGTTTTTCAGGTAAGCAGCTTCGTATGCTTCCCGAATAAATTGTGTCCCACAGTAACTCGGGTAATCCGAAGATCCCCTGTGGGAGCGAACTTGTTCGCGAATGGCAACGACGCGGTGTTTCAGGTAAATCACGTCGTTTGCTTCTCGAATAAATTCAGTCCCACAGAGCCTCGGAACGCCTGTAGAAATTATTCTTCCTCTGGCGTCGCAGTTGGTGCAGGTGGCGGACGCAACCCGACTTCAGCGGTCAGCGTCAGCTCTTTGCCGTTGCGCATCACTTGAATGGCAATCTTGTCGCTCGGCTTGGTGCGTGCCACCTGGTTCATCGAGCGGCGGCCATCGCCTGCGGGTTCGCCATCGATGCTCAAAATTACGTCACCCAGCAGCAGCCCGGCTTTTTGCGCTGGGCCGTCGCGGAAGATGCCTGCCACGACAATTCCTGGGCGGTCTTTCAAGCCGAACGATTCAGCCAGTTCCTGAGTCAGCGGCTGAACTTCAATCCCCAACCAGCCACGAATCACTTGGCCGTGTTCAATAATCGACTTCATGACTTCTAGCGCCAGTTTCACGGGTATCGCGAAACCAATGCCTTGGGAGCCGCCGGACTTCGAAAAAATCGCTGTGTTGATGCCCGTCAGATTACCGTTGGCGTCCACCAGCGCACCGCCAGAGTTACCTGGATTGATCGCAGCGTCCGTCTGAATGAAATCTTCGTAGGTGTTCAGACCCAACTGGTTGCGCCCGGTGGCGCTGATGATACCCATGGTCACGGTCTGGCCGACGCCAAACGGGTTGCCGATGGCCAGCGCCACGTCGCCGATACGGATGTTGTCGGAGCGGCCAATGGTGATGGCAGGCAGATTTTTCAGGTCGATTTTCAACACCGCCAAATCAGTTTCCGGGTCACTGCCAATGACGCGCGCGGTGGTTTCACGGCCGTCTTTCAACGCTACGACGATCTGGTCCGCGCCGCTGGTAACATGGTTGTTGGTCAGCAAGTAACCTTCGGGGCTCATGATCACCGCGGAGCCCAGACTGGACTCCATGCGGCGCTGTTTTGGCAGGTTGTCGCCAAAGAAGCGGCGGAACTGTGGGTCTTCAAACAGCGGATGGTTAGACTTGCTGACCACTTTAGTGGTGTACAAATTGGCAACGGCAGGCGCAGCAATAATCACTGCGTCGGCATACGACACAGGGCCTTGCTGTACAGCGGTGGTCTGCGGTGCTTGTTGAAGATTGACGTCTTGGCTAGGCAGGCCGACCCATTGCGGGTAGCGCTGGATAATCAGCATGGCGATGAGCACACCGGCCAGCAGGGGCCAAGCGAAGAAACGCAGTGCCTTGAACATTGAACACGTCCTGAGAATGCCAGGCGCAGCAGCTTTTTGTCGGGGCTGCGCCATAATGGCGGGCATTATACGAGTACCGAGCAGCTCTGAACTGCATATTTAGGAGTCTTTTATGGCTGTTGCGCTGAGTACCCTGGTCGAGGAAGCGAACCGCTATCTGAACTGCGCGCGGATTCAGGATTATTGCCCCAACGGTTTGCAGGTCGAAGGTCGTCCGCAGGTCATGCGGATCGTCAGTGGAGTGACTGCCAGCCAGGCTTTGCTGGATGCGGCAGTGGAAGCTCAGGCTGATTTGATCCTGGTTCACCACGGTTATTTCTGGAAGGGTGAAGACCCGTGCGTCGTGGGTATGAAGCAGCGTCGCCTGAAGACGCTGCTTAAACATGACATCAGTCTGCTCGCCTACCATTTACCGTTGGATCTGCACCCCGATGTCGGCAATAACGTGCAGTTGGCACGTGAGTTGGACATCACCGTGGAAGGACCGCTGGATCCGGAAAATCCGCGAATTATCGGCTTGGTCGGATCGCTGTCCGAGCCAACGACGCCGCGGGATTTCGCCCGGCGGGTTCAGGAGGTATTGGGCCGGGAACCGCTGTTGATTGAAGGTAGCGAGATGATTCGGCGCGTTGGTTGGTGCACTGGCGGCGGTCAGGGCTACATCGATCAGGCAGTGTTGGCCGGAGTCGATCTGTTTATAAGCGGCGAAGCCTCAGAGCAGACGTTTCACAGCGCCCAAGAAAACGACATCAGTTTCATTGCCGCGGGGCACCACGCCACCGAGCGGTATGGTGTACAAGCGCTGGGGGAATACCTGGCGAAGCACTTTGCGTTGGAGCACCTGTTTATTGATTGCCCCAACCCAATTTGACGCTTAAACGAAGCGGTCTATGGTTAGATCGTTTCGATCTAACCGCCTTTCTAATATAAGCAGACGCTGTGATAAAGTGTGCGGCTCGAACACGGCCCGCTGGCCGTTCATCCGTACGTTTTCGTGAGTAGCTATGGTCGACAAACTGACGCATCTGAAACAGTTGGAGGCGGAAAGCATCCACATTATCCGCGAGGTAGCCGCCGAGTTTGATAACCCGGTGATGCTGTACTCCGTCGGTAAAGACTCCGCCGTAATGCTACACCTGGCGCGTAAAGCGTTCTTTCCCGGGAAGTTGCCATTTCCGGTGATGCACGTCGATACCCGGTGGAAGTTCAAGGAAATGTACGCCTTCCGTGACCGCTTGGTCGAAGAACTAGGCCTTGATCTTTTGGTGCACGTAAACCCCGATGGCGTCGCGCAGGATATCAATCCGCTGACCCACGGCAGCGCCAAGCACACCGACATCATGAAGACCGAGGGCCTCAAGCAGGCGCTGGACAAGTATGGTTTCGATGCGGCTTTTGGTGGTGCACGTCGTGATGAAGAGAAGTCCCGCGCCAAAGAGCGCGTCTACTCGTTCCGCGACAACAAACACCGTTGGGACCCTAAGAATCAGCGCCCTGAGCTGTGGAACGTTTATAACGGCAAGGTCAACAAGGGCGAGTCGATTCGCGTATTCCCTTTGTCGAACTGGACCGAGCTGGACATCTGGCAGTACATCTACCTCGAAGGCATCCCGATCGTACCGCTGTATTTTGCGGCCGAGCGTGAAGTCATCGAGATGAATGGCACCTGGATCATGATCGACGACGATCGCCTGCGTAATCACCTCAGCGAAGAGGACCGTGCGCGCATCGTCAAGAAGAAAGTCCGCTTCCGCACACTCGGCGACTACCCGTTAACGGGCGCGGTTGAGTCCGAGGCGACCAGCCTCACCGACATCATTCAGGAAATGCTCCTGACGCGAACTTCCGAGCGCCAAGGCCGAGTCATCGATCACGATGGCGCCGGCTCAATGGAAGAAAAGAAACGTCAGGGCTATTTCTAAACAGGGTGTCTCACAATGTCGCATCAATCTGAATTGATCAGCGAGGACATCCTCGCCTATTTGGGCCAGCACGAACGCAAAGAACTGCTGCGCTTTCTCACCTGCGGTAACGTCGACGACGGCAAAAGTACGCTGATCGGGCGTTTGCTGCATGACTCCAAAATGATCTACGAAGATCATTTGGAAGCCATTACTCGCGACTCGAAAAAAGTCGGCACCACTGGCGATGATATCGATCTGGCGCTGTTGGTTGACGGTCTGCAAGCCGAGCGCGAGCAGGGCATCACCATCGACGTTGCCTACCGCTATTTCTCCACCGCAAAACGTAAATTCATCATTGCCGATACCCCGGGCCATGAGCAGTACACCCGTAACATGGCCACCGGTGCGTCGACCTGCGACCTGGCTATTATTCTGGTGGACGCCCGCTACGGCGTGCAGACCCAAACTCGTCGCCACAGCTTCATTGCTTCCTTGCTGGGCATCAAACACATCGTTGTGGCCATCAACAAGATGGACCTCAAAGGCTTCGATGAAGGCGTATTCGAGTCGATCAAGGCCGATTACAAGAGCTTTGCCGATGGCATCGCGCTCAAGCCGACCACCATGCATTTCGTCCCGATGTCGGCGCTCAAAGGCGACAACGTGGTGAACCACAGTGAGCGTTCGCCGTGGTACACCGGGCAGACGCTGATGGAAATTCTTGAGACGGTTGAAGTGGCGGCGGATCGCAACCTCACCGATCTGCGATTCCCAGTGCAGTACGTCAACCGTCCGAACCTGAATTTCCGTGGTTTCGCCGGTACATTAGCCAGCGGCATCGTGCACAAAGGCGACGAGATCGTGGTGTTGCCATCAGGCAAAACCAGCCGGGTTAAATCCATCGTCACCTTTGATGGCGAGTTGGAGCAGGCCGGCCCAGGTCAGGCCGTGACCTTGACCATGGAAGACGAGATCGACATCTCTCGTGGTGACTTGGTGGTACACGCCGACAGCATTCCGCAAATCTCCGACAGCTTCGACGCGATGTTGGTGTGGATGGCTGAAGAGCCGATGCTGCCGGGCAAGAAGTACGACATCAAGCGCGCCACCAGCTACGTGCCGGGCTCGATTGCCAGTATCACCCACAAAATCGACGTCAACACCCTGGCTGAAGGTCCGGCCAGCGAGTTGAAGCTGAACGAAATCGGTCGGGTCAAAGTCAGTCTCGACACAGCGATTGCGTTGGACGGTTATGAAAGCAACCGCACCACGGGTTCGTTCATCATCATTGATCGGTTGACCAACGGCACGGTTGCCGCGGGCATGATCATCGCGCGGCCGATTGTGGCGGGTGCAAGTCACCACGACCATAAAGCCCATGTAGCCACCGAAGAGCGCGCTCGCCGTTTCGGTCAGCAGCCAGCAACGGTATTGTTCAGCGGCTTGTCGGGCGCGGGCAAAAGCACCTTGGCTTACGCTCTGGAGCGTAAGCTGTTCGACATGGGCCGGGCGGTGTTCGTCCTCGACGGCCAAAACCTGCGTCACGACCTGAACAAGGGCCTGCCGCAAACCCGTGCCGGACGCACTGAAAACTGGCGGCGAGCGGCGCATGTTGCGCGTCAGTTCAACGAAGCGGGCCTGCTGACACTGGCGGCATTCGTTGCGCCAGACGCCGAAGGCCGCGAACAGGCCAAGACGCTGATTGGCGATGATCGTCTGTTAACGGTGTACGTCCAGGCATCGCCTACCGTTTGCCGTGAGCGTGATCCGCAGGGCCTGTATGCCGCCAATGGCGACAACATCCCGGGTGAATCCTTCCCGTATGACGTGCCATTGAATGCTGATCTGGTGATCGACACGCAATCGCTGTCACTCGAAGACAGCGTCAAGCAAGTGTTGGAACTGCTACGGAGCCGTGGCGCGATCTAATCGCAACACGTACACAAAACCCCGCGAAGGAGAAATTCTTCGTGGGGTTTTTTATAGCTTCAAGTTGGTCCCGCAGACGCCAATAAAAAAGCCCGCCATTCATTCCAAACGGCGGGCTTCTTGGTGATGCATAAAGCTCACATCACTTTTTCAAGCCGTAATGCTCATCAAGCATGCCAGGGGCATTCGGGGTTTTCGGCGCGTAGTCCTTTGGCGCTTCCGTGTTGCGTGGCGGGGTCAGGCGATCGCGAGGTCCTTGTGGGGTATCGGCGTGCAAGCTGGCCAACAAACGCTGACGCGTCTGTTCATCCAGAGCCAGGCGGTTGGCACCATCGGCGAGATGATCCTGTACTTCCTGATGGCTCTGCGAAAGCTTGTTCACCAGGCTAGCCGTGCTGTTGAAGTGTGTAACCACCTCGTTTTGATAACTGTTGAAGCGCTCTTGAACGTCATCCAGCTGACGCTGAGTGCTACTGGGTGCGGCGTTGGGCAGCAAACGAGCGACCAGGAAACCAATGACGACACCTGCGACCAGGGCGAGAGTCGGCAGCAACCAAACTAATAGCGAGTGTTCCACGAGTCCTTCCTCTATAAACGGCTTTGCTTTACGTTAACGGCTCGAACCTGCGCTGTATACCGCGAGACGCTCACGGATTATGCCAGACAACAGACAATCAGCTAGACGAGTCGACCTAATTCGAGGTCACGGAGTTCATTTTTGCTCATGCGCGAAACCCCTGTACTGATTGATGGCCCAGTAGGCCAAATCGAAGCCCTGTACCTCAATCTTGATGATGCTCGTGGTCTGGCACTGATCTGCCATCCTAACCCGGTGCAGGGAGGGACCATGCTTAATAAGGTGGTGTCGACATTACAGCGCACCGCCCGCGATGCCGGTTTGATTACCCTGCGCTTCAACTATCGGGGGGTGGGTGCCAGCGCTGGCGCGTCTGATATGGGCTCTGGCGAGATCGACGATGCTGAAGCGGCGGCGCAGTGGTTACGCTCTAAGCATCCCGGTTTACCAATCACGTTGCTGGGCTTCTCGTTTGGCGGTTTCGTCGCTGCCAGCCTTGGCGGACGCCTGGAAGCGAAGGGCGAAAAACTTGATCATTTATTTATGATCGCGCCTGCCGTTATGCGCTTGAGCGCCGAGCACCCGCTGCCGCACAACTGCCCGCTGACGCTGATTCAGCCAGAAACCGACGAAGTCATCGATCCACAAGTCGTCTACGACTGGTCCGACGCGCTGGAACGTCCCCATGAGCTGCTGAAAGTGGCAGAATGCGGACACTTTTTTCACGGCAAGCTGACCGATCTAAAAGATTTGGTCCTGCCGCGTCTTTCCAATTGATTGCAGCCAGAAGCGCCTGACCCTGCGGGCGCCCAACCCGCCCCAACCTAAATAAGCAGCGACTAGCCATGACCACTCGTATCCTGACCGGTATTACCACTTCCGGTACGCCGCACCTCGGCAACTATGCTGGTGCCATCCGCCCGGCGATCGTCGCCAGCCGCCAGAGCGACGCCGACTCGTTCTACTTTCTGGCTGACTACCATGCCTTGATCAAATGTGATGACCCGCTGCGCATCCAGCGCTCGCGTCTGGAAATCGCTGCGACTTGGCTGGCGGCCGGCCTTGATGTGAATCGGGTCACTTTCTATCGGCAGTCAGACATCCCGGAAATCCCAGAGCTGACCTGGCTGTTGACGTGTGTGGCGGCCAAGGGCTTGCTCAATCGTGCCCACGCTTATAAGGGCTCGGTGGATAAAAACCTTGAAGCCGGCGAAGACCCGGACGCCGGGATCACCATGGGCTTGTACAGCTACCCGGTGCTGATGGCGGCCGACATCCTGATGTTCAACGCGCACAAAGTGCCCGTTGGCCGTGATCAGATCCAGCACGTGGAAATGGCCCGTGACATCGGCCAGCGCTTTAACCACCTGTTTGGCCAAGGCAAAGAGTTTTTTGTCATGCCCGAAGCACTGATTGAAGAAAGCGTCGCCACGCTGCCGGGTCTCGACGGCCGGAAGATGTCGAAGAGCTACGACAACACCATTCCGTTGTTCAGTAGCGCTAAAGAAATGAAAACCGCAATTTCGCAGATTGTTACTGACTCGCGCGCGCCGGGCGAAGCCAAAGACCCGGACAACTCGCATCTCTTCACTCTCTACAAGGCCTTCGCCACGGCTGAGCAAGGCGCTGAGTTCCGTTCTGAGCTGTTGCAGGGCTTGGGTTGGGGCGAGGCTAAGCAGCGACTGTTCACGTTGCTTGATGCTGAGCTGAGCGAGGCGCGTGAGGCCTATCACGGCTTCATGGCGCGTCCATCAGATCTGGAAGATATTCTGCTGGCAGGCGCCGAAAAAGCCCGTCGTGTAGCGACGCCGTTCCTCGGTGAGCTGCGTGAGGCGGTTGGCCTGCGGTCTTTCCGCAGCACCGTACAAAGCACCGACATCGGCAAGAAAAAAGCCAGCAAGGGCGCACGCTTCGTCAGCTTCCGTGAAGACGACGGCAGCTTCCGCTTCCGCTTGCTGGCCGCCGATGGCGAGCAACTGTTGTTGTCGCACAATTTTGCCGACGGCAAGACCGCGGGCGCTATCAGCAAGCAATTGCAGCTGGGCGGCGATCTGGATCTGCGTAGCGAAGATAATCGCTTCACGGTGTGGGTCGACGGTGTTTGTGTGGCTGACAGCCCTGAGTTTGCCGACAGCCAGGCACGAGATGCTGCCATCGCTAACATAACGTTGGTCTTGACCCCGCAATAGGTCTGATTGCCATTTTCAGGGGTCGTCGCTACAGTGGCGGCCCGTTTTTGTCACCTTGCTAACGAATATGACCCCCCTAGAACGATATCAAGCTGATCTGAAGCGCCCCGATTTCTTCCACGATGCCGCGCAGGAAACTGCTGTACGCCATCTGCAGCGTCTGTACGACGACTTGGTCGCCGCGCAGCACAGCAAGCCAGGTTTGCTCGGTAAGCTGTTTGGCAAGAAGCCCCAGGCACCCGTCAAAGGTTTGTATTTTTGGGGCGGCGTTGGCCGTGGCAAGACCTACCTGGTAGACACGTTCTTCGAAGCCTTGCCGTTCAAGGAAAAAGTCCGGACTCACTTCCACCGCTTCATGAAGCGTGTGCACGAAGAGATGAGGACTCTAAATGGCGAGAAAAACCCATTGGTGATCATCGCCAAGCGCTTTTCTGATGAGGCGCGGGTGATTTGTTTCGATGAGTTTTTCGTTTCTGACATCACCGATGCAATGATTCTCGGCACCCTGATGGAAGAACTGTTCAAAAACGGCGTGACCTTGGTCGCGACCTCGAACATCGTCCCGGACGGTTTGTACAAAGACGGCCTGCAACGTGCGCGCTTTCTGCCGGCAATCGCCTTGATCAAGATCAATACCGACATCGTCAACGTCGACAGTGGTGTGGACTATCGTCTGCGTCACCTGGAGCAGGCTGAGCTGTTTCACTTCCCGTTGGATGAAGCCGCCGAAGAAAGCCTGCGCAAAAGCTTTCGGGCGCTGACGCCGGAATGCACTCAGGCGATCAAAGACGATGTGCTGATGATCGAGAACCGCGAAATTCGCGCCATGCTTACCTGCGATGACGTAGCCTGGTTTGACTTTCGCGAGTTGTGTGACGGTCCGCGCAGCCAGAACGATTACATCGAACTGGGCAAAATCTTCCATGCCGTATTGATCAGTGGCGTCGAGCAGATGAGCGTCAAGACTGACGACATCGCCCGTCGCTTCATCAACATGGTCGACGAGTTCTATGACCGCAACGTCAAGCTGATCATTTCGGCTGAAGTTGAACTCAAGGATTTGTACACCGGTGGCCGTCTGAACTTCGAGTTTCAGCGCACCCTCAGCCGCCTGCTGGAAATGCAATCCCACGAGTTCCTGTCGCGGCCGCATAAGCCCTAGAAGGGCAGCTGCGAGCTTCAAGCGTTAAGCAGGGCACAGCGGTTCCGCTTGCAGCTTGTAGCTCGCTTCTGCTTTCAGGCTGCCTGCTGAAACTGCTGGCGGTACTGATTGGGGGACAGTTCTGTATGTTGGCGGAACAACCGCGCAAAGAAGCTGGCGTCGTCGTAGCCCACTTCGTAG
>NZ_JAMFRV010000668.1 GCF_026224925.1 Pseudomonas sp.
CAAAATTGATCCCCTGCCACATAACCTCCGGTCGACTCCAACGCCTGATTGAGGATGCCGATGTGCCTGGCCCAATCGCGGCAGGATTCAGTGATAGCGTCGCGATCCTGGTGCGTACGCGAATGCCGCACTAACCCCGAAAACGCATAGCTCCACGCACGATTCATTTCCGACGCTTGCCAATCGATCCATTGATCAATTCGAGCCCGTTCGATGGGGGCCGCTGGGTACAGGAACTGCCCGCCGTAGCGGTTCGCCAAATAACGAATAATGGAGTTCGATTCCCAAAGCACGAAATCATCGTCCTTGATGACCGGCACCATTGCGTTTGGGTTTAGCGCCAAGAAATCCAAACTGTGAGTCGATTTAAACCCGCTGCCCCAGTCTTCTCTTTCGAAAGAAAGCCCTAGCTCTGCACAGGTCCACAACACTTTTCGGACATTAATTGACGACGCTTTTCCCAGTATTTGCAGCATATTTGACGCTCCGGCCCAGCACTATGTTGCGGAATGTTCCTTGGAATCGGGTGGAGTCGTCGGGCGCGGTTGTTCGCCCTGCTGGTTAAGTTTTTTATGCCGCTCGCCGACGTCACCGACTACCGGTTTTTTTTGTCCGGCGTCGTCACGTTTGGTTTTCTGCGTCATGGGAATATCCCTCTTGATTGACTTACTGGCTGATAGAGCGAATCAGACGCAGTGCTTCTTTGATTGGCAGAGGCTGCTTCATCCGATCGGTCATGGGCTAAATTTTTCCTGAAGGCTATTCCCTTTATGAGTCAGCAGGTTTTCTGAGGTTCAGTGCAAATGACCGCTGCCAGACGGCAACTCAGCTACGTTCGTCGCAGAAATGCCAAGAGGGGCTGACACAAGCAGAAGACCTGACGATCCAACTGCATTCGTGGCCGTCGTGTATTCAACGTTTCGTCCTCAAGAAGCTTTGGATTCGGTCGATAGTGGTTATCTGTCGTCCGACAATTTAACCATCGTCTTGCCCACAACAAAGAAAGAGCACACGGCCATGAACCTTCGAAATTTGTCCATTGCTCGCCGAGCGGGTCTTGGATTTGCCTTGATTTCCCTGCTGGTCGCACTACTTGGTTGGTTCGCTCTGATTCAAATGTCGACAATTCGTCAGAGTGAAGTGGCGGTCGAAAGCAAATGGATGCCGAGCATTCGAGTGGTGAGTGATGTTCGCGAGTTGATGTTGCGTATCCGTACTATCTCCTTGCGCATGGCGTTAGACCCAGACCCCGCGCACATCAGCGAATACCGCAGCCAGATGGACGTGCGCAACCAGGATTTGGCGAAAAAACTCGAGACTTTCGCCACGTTTATCAGTTCGCCGGAGGAGCGTCAGCTGACGGATCAATTCAAGGTCTCGCTGGCTGATTATCAGCGCGGTATTACCCAGTCGTTCACGTTGGCTCAGCAGAATAACCCTGCTGCGCTGATCAAATTACTCTTGGTCGACATGAAGCAAATCGTCGACGGATCTGGCAAACAGCTCAGCGATTTGAGTGACTTCTACGCAAAAAAGGTTGACCAGGAAGGCGTTAACGCCGAGGCGCAATACAGCCACTCACGCAATATTGTGTTGATTTTTGTCGTGGGTGCCGCCTTGGGCACGATCGTGTTGGCGTGGTTACTCACCAGAAGTATTGTCGGACCGCTTGAAGAGGCGGTGACTGCAGCCGAACACGTGGCTAAAGGTGATTTGACCCAGACCATTCGCATTGGCGGCAAGGATGAAGTGACGCGGCTGTTGCAGGCGCTGGAGCAAATGCAAAACAACTTGCGCACAACCTTGCGCCAGATCGGTAGCTCAGCCACGCAACTGGCGTTGGCCTCCACCGAGCTGAATTCAGTCACCGAAAACAGCAACCGTGGCCTGCAACAGCAGAACGCCGAAATCGACCAGGCTGCTACAGCCGTCAACCAAATGACCTCGGCAGTCGAGGAGGTGGCGCGCAACGCGGTATCGACTTCCGAGGCGTCCACCCAGTCCAATAACTCAGCCATGGCCGGGCAAGCGCGGGTGCTCGACACTGTGCAAGCAATCGAATCGCTGGCCAGTAACGTCGACAACACCTCAAAGCTGGTGCAGAACCTGGCCGACCAGTCGCAAGACATCGGTAAGGTCCTCGACGTCATTCGGTCGATTGCCGAGCAAACTAATTTGCTGGCCTTGAACGCCGCAATAGAAGCCGCACGGGCCGGTGAGTCCGGTCGTGGTTTCGCGGTGGTGGCCGACGAAGTGCGCGCGCTGGCGCACCGTACTCAGCAATCTACGCTGGAAATCGACAAGATGGTCACGGCCATGCGCAGCGGTTCGGCCCAGGCGCTGGAATCGATGCATACCAGTCGCGAGCGCGCCGGCTCAACGTTGCAGCTGGCACAGGGCGCAGGGGAGTCGCTCACCGACATCACCAAATCGATCAATCAGATTTCCGAACGCAACATGGTCATCGCCAGCGCCGCAGAACAACAGGCACAGGTCGCCCGGGAAGTGGATCGCAACATCGTCAACATTCGTGATCTGTCGATGCAGTCTGCCTCGGGAGCCCAGCAGATCAGTGTTTCCAGCAACGAGCTGTCGCGTCTGGCGGCCGAGCTGAATCAAGTGGTGACACGCTTCCGCGTTTGACCGGTGACGCTGGGTGACATTCCTGCACTTGCACCCGGCAAGCCTCGACACGCATGATCTGGACTCTACTGACAGTCTTACCGTCAGCACCAGATCCTGTTTGTCACGGAGGCAACGTCGTCGATGGAAGAGGTAAATCGCGGTTTCAGCAGTTGGTTGCAGGCACCGGGGCATGCGGCCTGGTTGTCGATGGAAGGTAATCGGCTGCTGGCGTTCGCCAAGGCATCGAAGCTCCCCCAAGGCTTCGGCAATCTCGATGATCACGGGCGCTTACCCGATGATGCGCGGGCCGAAACCATGAACACGGCGCGCATGACCCACAGTTTTGCCGTGGCGCATATTGCCGGTATTCCCGGCTGCGCGGCACTAATAGATCATGGCATTGCAGCACTCAGTGGTCCATTGCGCGACGCCGAGCATGGTGGCTGGTTTGCCACGCCGTTGGCCCACGGGACCGACGACGGCAAAGCCGCTTACCTGCACGCATTTGTCGCTCTGGCGGCCAGCTCTGCGGTGGTTGCCAACCGTCCTGGCGCCAGTCATTTGCTGGCTGACGCTATCCATGTGCTGAAAACGCATTTCTGGAGTGAAGAAGAGGGCGCCTTGCGCGAGTCATTCGCCCGGGACTGGAGTCACGAAGAAGCCTATCGCGGCGCCAACAGCAATATGCACGGCACCGAGGCTTTCCTGGCATTGGCCGATGTGACCGGCGACAGCCTATGGCTGGACCGTGCGCTGAGCATCGTCGAGCGGGTGATTCATACCCATGCGGCCGCCAACAATTTTCAGGTGGTCGAGCATTTCAGCCTGGATTGGCAGGCGTTACCGGACTACAACCAAGACAATCCGGCAGACGGTTTCCGACCGTTTGGCACCACTCCCGGCCACGCCTTCGAATGGTCGCGGTTGTTGCTGCATCTCGAATCCGCCCGTCGCCTGGCAAAGCTGCAGACCCCGCACTGGCTGCTTAAGGACGCCAAGTTACTGTTCGACGGCGCCTGTCTGCACGGCTGGAACGTCGACGGTGCGCCTGGCATTGTTTACACGCTGGATTGGCAAAACCGTCCGGTGGTGCGTCATCGGCTGCACTGGACCCACGCGGAGGCCTGCGCTTCTTCGGCGGCGTTGTTGCAGCGCACCGGCGAAAAAAAGTACGAAGATTGGTATCGATTGTTTTGGGAATTCAACGAACGCTACTTCATCGACTATCTGAACGGCAGTTGGCGTCATGAGCTGAACCCTCAGAATGAGCCGAGTGCTGATATCTGGCCGGGTAAACCGGACCTCTATCACGCTTATCAAGCGACCCTGTTGCCATTGCTGGCATTAGCGCCGAGTCTGGCCACTGGCCTCGCTCGTTTGGGCTAGAGGCAGAGGATAAGGACTTATCTTGATAAAAGTTTCCGATTACATCAGTGCATTTTCGGGCTCAGCGCTCTCGCGCTGGGCCGACTTGGCGCCATGGGAGTTGGTCAGTCGGGCGCCAGAAATAGTTCTCGAATTGCTGGTCGAGTTACCTGCCGACGAGTACGAAACCCGTGGCGATGTGGCGATTCACCGAACGACTATCGTTGAAGTGGGCGCAGTGCTCAAAGGGCCGCTTATCATTGGCCCGCATTGCTTTGTCGCCTCTGGGGCTTACCTGCGGGGGGGATGCTGGATTGATGAACGCTGTATATTCGGCCCGGGCGCCGAGCTTAAAACCTCGTTCGTGTTCAGTGGCAGCAAGCTCGCGCATTTCAACTTTGTCGGCGATTCGATTCTCGGCACCGGGGTTAATCTGGAAGCCGGCAGCATCGTCTGTAATTACCGCAATGAGCGGGAACACAAAGAAGTTCGAGTGCGTGTCGGTGGCCAATTGCAGGGGACCGGGTGTGACAAGTTCGGTGCGCTGATCGGTGACCAATCACGGGTGGGCGCCAATGCAGTGATTGCGCCGGGTGGGCTGTTACTACCGGCATCAATAGTGCGTCGTGGGCAAGTGTTTGATGCCGAGGTGCTGTAAGCCTTGCGCATATCACCGATTCGGGTGGGAGATTGCGCCCCGTCTTCGACGCCGCACTGTCGCGCAGCAAACACAGTCAATGTAGGAGCGCGCTTGCGATTGGTCCGGGGTCGCGCTCCGTCGCGGGCAAGCGCGCCCCTACAGGTAGCTGTCATGTCATTAAAGTCTCACGAAATTTATGACTGTTTTTCAATAAATTATGCGTTGTTTGATAAGATCGAACGTGTTGGCGAAGGCTTCAGCCAGACGCCCGAAAATCCGGCTACTCATCAATTGCCAGTTCAATCCACGTCGGTGCATGGTCGCTGGCGTGGGGCAGGTCACGGGGCCAGCGGTCCACGCCAGCGTTTTTCAGGCGCGGTGCGAGTTTGGCGTTGAGCAACAAATGGTCGATACGCAGGCCAGAATTGGTTTGCCAGTGCTTGCGAAAATAATCCCAGAACGTGTAAATCCGCTCATCCGGGTAACGGGCGCGCAAGGCGTCGGTCCAGCCTTGGGCCAGCAGGCGCTGAAAACACTCTCGGCTTTCAGGCTGCAACAGCGCATCCTTCAACCATGAGCGAGTGTTATAGATGTCTTCGTCGGTGGGAATCACGTTGTAATCACCGGCCAACACTACCGGGTGGCCGCTGTCGTACAAGCCTGCGGCGTGCTCGATCAGCTTTTCGAACCACGCCAGTTTGTAGTCGAATTTCGGACCTGGCTGTGGGTTGCCGTTAGGTAGGTACAAGCAGCCGACGATCACCCCATGCACGGCGGCTTCCAAATAGCGACTGTGGGAGTCTTGTTCGTTGCCAGGCAGCCCGCGCCTAATCTCCAGGGGGTCCATGCCTTTCGCCAGAATCGCTACCCCGTTCCACGACGACTGCCCCTGCCAGATCGCACCATACCCGGCGTCGCGAATGTCACCGATGGGGAAGGCCAGATCGGTTGCCTTGAGCTCCTGCAAACACACCACATCCGGCGCTTCACGCTCCAGCCATTCCAGGAGGATGTGCAGGCGCGCGCGAATGCCATTGATATTGAACGTGGCGATTTTAAGCAGGTTCATTGGCCGATCTCACGTGACGGGTCTCACTCCTTTGAGGCGCTCCGCCGCGAGAGATTCAATGCGTTGTGCTGACCGCTGGAGTGTTTTTTTCCGTCAGGCGAATGATCAGCCGGGCAAAGAAGCCGCCGCTGACGATGACCCCAAACAAGCGCAACGTTTGCATGGCCAGCACAAAGCCAACGTCCGAATGAGTATCCATGGCAATAATTGCCATGGAGTCCAGGCCGCCGGGGCTGGTGGCAAGGTACACCGAGAGAAAATCTTTGTTCATTAGCTCGGCCAACAGCCAGGCCGACAGCGAACACAGCACGATCAGCAGCAGCGATCCGCAGATCATTGCCGGCAAGCGGCGCCACACATACAACACGGCAGGCCGGTCAAAACGCAGGCCGATGTAGCAACCGATAGCTCCGTAGGCGAATGCCAGCAGCCAATGCGGCAGACTGATTTGCAGCAGCCCGGTAAGTTGCAGCGCGCCGCCGATTAGCAGTGGCAGCAGCAATGCGCCGGCTGGAATCTTGCCGCTCAGGCCTACACCGACCACGATTGCCAGTACGCTGAGCGCAATACTTAACGGATCAGCATGTTGCGCCACCGTAGCGCTTGCCTGGGCCGCAGTCACGCCACTGTCTGCACTCAATAGGTGGCTGACCAGCGCACCGATCATCACCACGCACACCACTCGCACGTATTGCATCGTCGCCACGACCCGCGCATCGGCGCCGGACTCTTCAGACATCGCGACCATGGCCGATGCCGCACCCGGCGCAGTGCCCCATGCCGCAGTGCTGCCGTCAATGCCAGCAAAGCGCACCATGACTAACCCGACGAAGGTGCTCAATAGAATGGTCAGCACCGTTGCGAACAGCATGTAGTGCCAGGACTGAGCCACCGTTGCCAGCACCGCAACCGTCATGGCGTGAGCAACCAACATGCCGACGAAGCCTTGGCCGATGCGAAACGCTTGCTTATGAATGCGGATGGTCGCACCGCTAACACCAAACAAAATGGCGACCAACATAGGCCCAAGAAACAGCGCGGCAGGAATATTCCAGTATTTGAGCAGTTGGCCGGATGCGCCGGCCAATGTGATCAACGCGAGCCATTGAATGAAGGGGGGTTGGGTATGCAGCGAAAAATCGGACACGCGAGACACTGAGTTTCTCCAAAGCATCGGTTTTCCTCGTGGAATGTTTACCAACGCAACGTGTTTAGTATCGACAGCTCAATCGATCAAGTCTATTTTCTAATAGTCATGAATCTATAACTTTGGTTGATCAATATGGACCTTCGCGACCTTACCTATTTTGAAACAATTGCCGAACTGG
The DNA here is from genome assembly GCF_026224925.1 of Pseudomonas sp. Classification (GTDB taxonomy): domain Bacteria; phylum Pseudomonadota; class Gammaproteobacteria; order Pseudomonadales; family Pseudomonadaceae; genus Aquipseudomonas. Next base: position 7,028 of record NZ_JAMFRV010000668.1, read on the forward strand.
GGCACCTCGGCCGTGCAGCGGAGAAACTCAACCGCAGCCAACCAGCGTTGACCAAAAGCATCCAGCGATTGGAAGAGTCGTTCGGCACCAAACTGTTCCAGCGCGATGGTCGTCGAATCAAGCTGACACCCGTCGGGGAATTGCTCCAGGCGCGGGGCAAGCAGTTGCAACAGAGTATTGCCGAGACCCAGCGCGAAGTCCGAGACTTCGCCAGTGGTGTGGTAGGCAATATCCGACTGGGCTGTGCAGCCACCATGGCTGAGTACCTGCTACCCGAGCTGACCGCGACGTTATTGCAGCGTGCCCCCGACATCACCTTGAAGCTGGTGATTGGCCAGGACGACATGTTGCGCGACCTGCTGCGCTCCGGGCAATTGGACATGATCATCTGTCCGTTGATTAGCAAAGACGAACAATTCGTTAGCTTTCCGGTGCTGGAAGATGAAGCGGTGGTGGTTGCGAGCCCCAGCCATCCTATCTTTGCCGCGCCGGTGCAGATGAGCGATCTGTGTCACTACCGCTGGATACTGCCGCCTACTGGCGTGTCGTCGCGGCAATGGATCGATACTGCGTTTCGCACCAATCAGCTGCCGCCGCCCACGGTGCAGGTTGAAACCAATTCGATTTCATTGCTGCCGCGCCTGATTGCTCAGACCAACTTGTTGAGTTTTATCGCCCGGGAGATGCTGGAGTTCGGTACCGGTATGAAGTATTTGCGCGAAGTACCGCTGCCGCAAACCACCATGAAACGTACTATCGGTCTTACCTTACGGATGGGCGGCTACTTGTCACCTGCGGCGCAGGCCATGGTGCAAATGCTGCGCGACAGCAACGGAAGCTTTTTCAACCCAAGCTGATAGGGTTACTCTGTGATCAACCTCAGTCAGAGCAAAAGGAGACAAGCCCAATGAATGTAGACGCGTATGCGACCATGCAGCCCCTTCAGCAACCTTTCCTGTTCGGTGGCGATCAATCGCCACTGAATGATTCCGATGCGGATGAAGACGACAGTTATGGAGGTTACGGCGGCGACGTCGAGCTCGACCTGGAGGACCTGAGGCTTGAAGAGTTCAGTGACTCGGACAAGCTGGACTCGACCCATGGTGGCGATGTTGGGTCGTCGTCATTGAGCTGACACCGAGGCGCTCCATTCGCCAATAAAGTCGCCCCCACGGGAGATGTGCGTGAAACCTGTGGGAGCCAATTCATTCGCGAAGACGTTCTGTCAAACGCCACCACCTTGCGCCAAGTGCCGCGCCAACGCCGGCACGGCTTCTTCTGCTGTCGCACTGGTCCCGACCCAGCTGCACGCCAGCATCAAATTGCGCGGCAGACCGAAGTCCTCGACCATGAATCCTTTTGCGTCAAACCCCTGGTGATCATGGGGCACCAGTTCGCGCATTGACCCCACGTGCTCAAAATACGCCCATACAGGTTTGCCCAACGCTACTGCCATGCCGACTTCGAACGCCGTCCCAGAATCCGGCTCGAGGCCGCGAAACACATTCAAATTAGCCAATACCGCCGTGCAGTGCCGAATCATGACAATGTTCATCGCACAAATCTGTTGCGCGGTGGCTTGGGGTGTTCGGTGCTCGTCGACTTCGTTATCGAACGGGTACAAACCCTCCAGCCCATGCCCCCTGCACAGGTCTTTCAGATAGCGGCCGTGGTCGATGGCGTCGGACCTGAAGACATCGAAGCCCGCCAGATAAACCTGAGGTACAGAAGATTTTTTCATGGGGATACCCTGTGTTTTTTGCCATGCGTCGATTCTAGCTTGCCTGAATGAGCGTGCGCTGGTATCTGTACGGATAACCAGTACTCGTCATATTCTCTAGGCCTTTCTGTGAACAACAAGTACGTGAACAACAACGCCGCGAACAGTAACCCGCTCGAAAACCCGTTTTATTACCTGATCAATTTTCAGCATGTGCTGGAGTGGATTACCGCACGCTATGCCGACGTCCTCGACAGCAACGAGCGCCAGTTCATCAACGATTTCCTGGGCCTGCCCCAAGCCGCGCAGGGCTTGCTGGTAAGAATGGTCATGCGCAAGGGCACGCTCTTTCGCGCTAGCAAATTGAGCTACGAAGAAATTGGTGATCCAACCTCAGCGGTCCAACCGTTACTGGAAAAGGGTTGGGTCGATCCTCAGCCTTACATCAGCCTGGACGAGTTATTCGTGTTACTGCGTAAAGCCGAACTTATGTCGTGCTTGCGGGCACATGGATTAAAAAACTCGGAAAAGAAAGTCGACGTCCTGGAAAAGCTGCGCGGGTTTTACCCTGATCCGCAGTCGATGAAACAATGGCACAGTGCGTTCGATGAACCGGTGTATGGCCTGAAGGTCATGGACGTGTGCGAGCGGCTGCGGCTGCTGTATTTCGGCAATTTGTATCAGGAATGGTCCGAGTTTGTGCTCGCGGACCTCGGCGTCTATCGCTACGAAAAAGTCGAATTTACCGTGGACTCCCGCTGCATCAACGAGCGTGCTGACATCGACACTTGTTTGCAGCTGCACCGTTGTCGCCTAGCCCTTGAGCAGGCGATGACCGGTGAGGAACTGGCGCAATTGGCCCAGCTAGGGCTCGCCGTCGACACTCGCAGCCTGTGGCTGAAGATGCGCCGGTCCAAGCTGCTGTATCAGATCGGTCAACAGGCCGAGCGGTTGCAGGATTGGCCGTTGGCGCTTGCGGTGTATGAACAAAGCGAATACCCGGGCGCTCGCTTGCGACGGATCCGGGTTCTGGAGCGCAGCGCGGACTATCCGGCCGCCATGGCGTTGCTCGAATGTGCGCAATGGGTCCCGGAAAATGCCGCCGAAACCCAGAGCCTGTTACGCATCTTGCCGCGCCTGCAACGCAAACTGGGGTTGCCAGCCGAGCGTCGGCGTAGCGCCAAGCCGTTGACCCGTCTGGATCTAACCGTCAACCAGGCCATGGACTTGAGCGTTGAACAGATGATTCAGTTGCACTTGGCCGATGATGCCGCGCCGGTGTACTACGTCGAAAATGCGCTGGTTAATTCACTGTTTGGCTTGCTGTGCTGGTCGGCAATTTTCGCGCCGCTGCCAGGGGCGTTTTTTCACCCGTTTCACAGTGCGCCCAGTGATCTGCACAGCCCTGACTTTTATCAGCGCCGAGCAGCGTTATTTGACGACTGTTTGCACCAGCTGGACTCCCAAGCGTATCTGCTCACCATTCGGCAGCACTTCAAGGCCAAGCATGGCCTGCAATCGCCGTTCGTGTTTTGGGGCACCTTGACGGAGGAGTTGCTGGAGCAGGCACTGCATTGCTTGCCTGCAGAGCATCTGCGGCACTGGTTCCGTCGCTTGCTGTTGGACATCAAGGCCAACCGCACAGGGATGCCTGACCTGATCCAGTTTTACCCGGCAGAGCAGCGCTATCGAATGATCGAAGTCAAAGGGCCAGGCGACCGCCTCCAGGACAACCAACTGCGCTGGCTGGATTTCTGTGCGGAGCACGGCATGCCGGTGGTGGTGTGTTATGTGCAATGGTCATCGGAGTCGCCGGCAGAGCTGTCGGCTATTTTGCCAGCGGCGTGAGCACCGGGTCTTTTTCGTCGAGCACCATGTACACCAACAGTTTCGCCGGTTGGGTCGCGCTGGCGTTTTTAGACACGTAGTGTTTTGCGCCTGCGGGTTCATACCAGGATTGACCCGGTGTGTAGGTGGTTTCCTTGCCGTCATTTACCTTGGAGATGATCGCACCTTCAAGCACGTAGGCCATCGTAGTGCCCGCGTGGGAGTGGGGGATCGATGCCTGACCTGGAAGGTAATCAACGGTCAACATCAGCACCTTCTTGCCTGGTGCGTTCAGCGCCGGGTGATCCTGCAAAATAGTGATTTTCTCTTGCGCGCCGTCGTGGGCGAAAGTGCCGATTGAAAAAGCCAACGCCAACCCGGCGAGTACTGAAGCGACAACGTTACGGGTGTTCATGGTGATTCTCCAGAAGAGTATTTCAGTGCCCCACCAAGTTAAGCGAGGCCTCCCGAGCAGAACACTCCCAATCCACCGAAAGATCAGTAGGCCAATTTAGGTGGCGATCTTCAGGCTATTTGTATCAATAACGATTTAAGTCGGTCCAGGGCGAGGTCGATGTCGAGCGTTTCGATGGCGCCGAAGCCCATGAGCAGCCCTGGCCTGATCTCGCTGTTGTGGTAGAAAGGTGCCAACGAATACAAGCCGATGTCGGCTTTCTTAGCCAGTTCGATGAGCAGCGGGATGTTCACCTCAACCTTGCACAGCAGGGCCATATGAAACCCGGCAATAGACGGCACCCCCTCGAACCAAGGCGCGAGATCGCTGTGGACACGGGCAAGAATCCGCTCCCGGCGCCCGGCATAAACCCCATGGCACCGGCGTATGTGTTTGAGCAGATAGCCGTCGGAGATGAACTTGGCCAACGCCCATTGCGGCAGGGTAGAGGTGTGCCAGTCGGTGAGTTGTTTGGCGTTGATCACTGCCTCAATGAGCGCAGGGGGGAGCACGGCATACCCCAGGCGCAATTGGGGCAGCAGGGTTTTCGAGAACGTTCCGACATACGCCACGATCCCGCGTTCGTCCATGCTTTGCAGCGAGTCGGTTGGACGTCCTTCGTAACGGAAATCACTGTCGTAATCATCCTCGATAATAACCGCTCCCAGTTGCTGGGCCCGCTCCAATAGCGCTACGCGTCGCGCCTGGCTCATGGGCATGCCCAACGGAAATTGGTGAGACGGCGTAACATAAATAAGCCGCGTCCCCTCGGGAATTAGCTCGACACAGATCCCCTCGCTGTCTACCGGTATGCTCGCCACCTGCGCACCTTGCGCTGAAAATACCAGGCGCGCTGGCGTGTAGCCGGGGTCCTCCATGGCGACAATGTTCCCCGGCTGGATCAGCACTCGGGCAATCAGGTCCAACGCTTGTTGCGCGCCATTGCACACAACAATGTCTTCATCAACACAGACCACACCGCGTGAAAACGAGACATGCTGGGCAATGGCTTCGCGCAGTGAGGGCAAGCCTTCAGGTTGGCTATAAAAGCCCAGTGAGTTGGACATTTTGCGCAGGGCGTACTGCGTGCAGCGACGCCACTGTTCTTCTGGAAATTGATTTTTACTGGTCGCGCCGCCAATGAAATCGTAACGCGAGGTGCCCTCTAGCGAGGGGTGGCGTATGGGTGATTTCAATTCTTGCCAGTGTTGAAGTATTTCGGCGCTGGCGAACTCCGATCGACTTTGTTTGGGGCGCTTGATTGGGGGGCGCGCGTTTACAAATGTGCCGCTGCCGATTTTGCCCACCAGAAAGTTTTCGTAGGTCAAAACAGAATACGTATCGGAGATGGTCTTGCGCGAGATGCCCAGTTGTTCCGCCAGCAAACGGCTGGGGGGCAGCCGAGTCCCTGCAGCCAGCCTGCCGGTTTCAATCGCTTCGCGAAGTTGTTGATAAAGCTGACTGGCGAGGTCCTTGCGGCCCGTGATGACTACATGAAGTTCCATACATCGATTCCTGACGTTTGTTTCTGCAGTCGAGCTGGAAATAGGACGTGGCTTTCCAACGTCTGGGTAGGCGTAAACATATTAATCCACCTGCCCAATAAACCGCTGGATCAACCAACTGGCCGCAGGGCCGGGCGGGGTGTCAGTGCGGTAGATCACATCGAAGTTATAGGGGCTGCTGGTGATTTCCGGCAGTTGAAGCTGTACCAGTCGGCCGCTGGCAAGGTCTTCGTCAATCATATGAGTCGGCATGTTGCCCCAGCCGATGCCCTCCCGCAGCAACATATGTTTCGCGCCAAGGTCGGCAAGACGCCAACTGCGTGGGCTGACCACTGCAAATTCCCGGTTATGGGTCAGCGACGAACGATCCGACAACACCAATTGCACATGCTCACGGGCAGCGCCGGGCAGGTTTGGACTGCCCGACGCCAGTGGGTGATCGGGCGCAGCAACCGGCACTAACACCACATTGCCCACCGCGATGCGCTCGATACCGCCAATGTCCGCGTGCAAAGGGCCGCTGACACCCAACGTTGACTCCCGCTCCAACACCAGTTGCGTCACCGCGCCCAATGCTTCAATTCTCAAGCGCAGCGACACGGTGGGAAACTCATTGCGGAACGCCTTAAGCGCGTCCACCACCCGTGAGGAGGGCAGCATCACGTCCAATGCCAAGTGAACTTCGGCTTCCAATCCGTGGACCAGCCCTTTGACCTTGGCGCGCAAGCCGTCGATGCCACTGAACACCGTCCGCGCTTCGATCAGCACCGTGCGACCGGCTTCAGTGAGCTGCGGTTTACGTGTGGTTTTGCGGTCAAAAAGCAATACTCCCAGTTGCGATTCCAGGTTGCCTATCGAATAACTGATCACCGATGTCGCCCGGAACAGCTTCCGTGCCGCACCAGCGAAGCTGCCTGCTTCAACCACTGTCAGGAAAACCCGCAGTTGATCAAGTGTCGGCGTGCCTGGGTCTGAACTCATGTGGTTTTCCTCGAACGTAGCGCCAGACTTTACCGGTGAATGGGTGAGCCAAACAGCCTATGTTCGAAAAAATAGAATGTAATAACTGAAATTAGTCGGCTATTGCGTTATCTGAAGGAGTGCCAGAATCCATCCATCGAAGCAAGCCACACCGGTTTTGCTGACTCAATTAGGTATGGATTTCATGTCGCAATCAGCCATTTCCACCTCGTCCCACACTGCTTTGAATTCGTCTACCGTCAATGCCAGCCTAGCCTTGGCCGGTCGGATCATGATCGCTGCCATCTTCCTGCTGTCGGGGTTTTCGAAGATCACCGCACCGGCAATGATGATCGGCTATATCCAGTCTGTGGGTCTGCCACTTCCGGCGGTCGCGTTGGGTCTGGCGATTCTGGTTGAAGTGGGCGGGAGCATTGCATTAATCCTCGGCTATCGGACCAAACTGATCGCCGCGATCATGGCCCTGTTCACCGTCGTCACCGCGATCGCCTTCCACAACAACCTGGCTGACCAGAACCAGTTCATTCACTTCTTCAAAAACATCGCTATGGCCGGTGGCTTGCTGCAAGTGATCGCCCTCGGTGCCGGACGTTTCAGCCTGGATGCCCGTCGCGGTTGATTAATCGGATTCACTGCCAATCTTGAAACACACGCTAAAGGCCGAAGTGATGACACTTCGGCCTTTAGCGTTTTTCGCGTTCTGCTTGGAAATAGATGTCGATTCCTGCCTGGTGCAAACGACTAAGAATTAATCGCGGCCCTTGTCAGGTCGCGAACCCACGACAGGAGAAACGTCATGCGCATGCAGAAAATCAGCCCATGCTTGTGGTTCGCCGATGAAGCGCAGGAGGCCGTCGACTTTTATACCGGCATCTTCAAGAACTCGCGCGTCATCGGCATGACGCGCTACAGCGAAGTCGGATTTGAAATGCACCGTCGACCTGCCGGCTCGGTAATGTCGATTGTTTTCGAGCTAGAAGGGCAGACCTTTACTGCACTGAACGGTGGCCCTTTGTTCAAATTCACCGAAGCTGTTTCACTGCAGATCTACTGCAAAACCCAAGGCGAAATTGACCATTATTGGAACGCCCTGACAGCGGGAGGAGACAGCGCTGCACAACAATGTGGCTGGTTGAAGGATAAATATGGATTGTCATGGCAAGTAGTACCGGAATTGCTGGCTGACATGATCAATCACAACGATCCGAAAATAACCGACAGGGTCATGGCGGCCATGATGGAGATGAAAAAGCTTGATCTGGACATGTTGCAGCAAGCGATTGATGGAGGTGATTGAGGCGGCAAGTTCTTCGGCTATCTGTAGGAGCCAACTTGTTGGCGAGCGTCTTAATGCGGCATATCAGTTGTATCGCCTCGCCAACAAGTTGGCTCCTACAGAGGGGCAGCAGACTGCTCCGATTTCGGGGTAATCCATTCGGTGCAGGGGAATCACTTACTGCCACCACCCGCGCCACCACCCGCACCACCGCCACTGCCGCCGCCCATACCCTTGCCATTACTCATGCCGCCACCATTGGTAGTGCCACCCGAGTCGCCGTTGTTGCCTTTCATGCTTCCGGAATTGTCGGGGTCCATGGTGTCTTTAGACGCCCCTGTGCCGTCGGGGACGGTGCCGTTTTCCATCGGTGCCGGGGTTTTCGGCACATTGTCGACGGGATTTGTCGGGCCGGTGGATGAGCTGCTAGCCGCGCCAGCTGCCGATGAAAGCAGGGCCGCGAACGCCAATACGGCCAATTTAGTGTTGAACATGGTTTGATCTCCGTAGTTAGGTCGATACAAAAGATTGGTCCGGGACGCCGATAAATAGGTGCCGATTCGGCCGACCGGCGGTTAATGGCGACCTGCCAGCTATTGGGCAGAAATTTCGCAACATCCCGACGCACTGTCATCAAGCGGAAATATTTAAAGCATTAAATCGTCACGGCTACTCCCTTGTGGGCTAACCACAAAATCCCCCTTTCTGAGGTTTCCGTGATGTTGCTGACAAAAACCCGTCTGACGCTTTTGCTGGCCTCGTTGTGCCTGAGCGGTATGGCACACGCGACTGATGTAACCGGTGCAGGCTCGAGTTTTGTATTCCCAGTGATTTCCAAGTGGTCCCAGGACTACAGCAAAGCATCGCCGAACCGCATCAACTACCAGTCGATTGGTTCGGGTGGCGGTATTGCTCAGATCAAAGCAGCGACTGTTGCCTTCGGTGCCTCTGACGCCCCGTTGTCGGCCGAAGACCTTCAGGCTTCCGGGCTGGGTCAATTTCCAAGTGTGATCGGCGGCATCGTGCCGGTGTTTAACGTTGAAGGCATTGAAGCTGGCAAGCTCAAGCTTGACGGCGAAACCCTGGCGAAGATCTTCATGGGTACCGTTAAAACCTGGAACGACACAGCCATTGCTGCGTTGAACTCAGGCCTGACGCTGCCAGCCACTGCCATCACCGTGGTTCACCGTTCGGACGGCTCAGGCACTTCGTTCAACTTCACCAACTACCTGGCCAAAGTCAGCCCTGAGTGGAAAGCCGGTCCAGGCTTCGGTACTGCAGTGCCATGGCCAGTGGGTGTGGGCGGCAAGGGTAACGAAGGTGTTGCTGCCTACGTGAAGCAGATCAAAGGTTCGATTGGTTACGTTGAATACGCTTACGCGTTGACCAACAAAATGAACGCCGCTCAGTTGAAAAACGCTGCGGGCAAGTTCATTGAGCCTAACGCCAAAGCCTTCCAGGCTGCTGCTGACACTGCCGATTGGGCCAGTGCCAAAGACTTCAACGTGATCATGACCAACGCACCGGGCGACAATGCGTGGCCGATCACCGCGACTACCTGGATCATCATGTACAAAACTCCTAAAGATGCCGAGCAAAGCAAGGCGGCATTCGACTTCTTCAAATGGTCCCTGGAGAAAGGTCAACAACAAGCCGCTGCTCTGGATTACGTCGCGCTTCCAGGCTCGTTGGTTCAGAAGATCGAAGGTTATTGGAAATCCGACTTCAACCATTGATCTGAAGCCTTTGGCTCCCTCTTATCCCGCCATTAAGGTGGGGTAACAGGGAGCATTCTTGTGAGTGGACCTTGATGACTGAACACACCCAAACCCTGTCCACGACTCATTCCAACGTCGACAGCACTGGCGACAAGCGCGCGGCCCGGGATCAACGTCACGATCTGTGGTTTCGACGGACGATGATGGGTGCTGCACTGTTGGTTCTGTTTTTGTTGATCAGCATTGCCGGGTCCACCTTGTGGGGCGGTAGCCTGGCGTTTAGAACGTTCGGCCTGGATTTCCTTACCAGTTCCGAATGGGACGCGGTAAACGGTCACTTCGGCGCAGTGGTGCCTATCTACGGCACGCTGGTCACGTCGTTTCTGGCCCTGTTGATTGCTGTGCCCGTGAGTTTTGGCATCGCGATTTTCCTGACAGAAGTTGCACCCCCTTGGCTGCGGATGCCGATTGCTTCGGCCGTCGAACTGCTGGCCGGGATTCCATCGATTATTTACGGCATGTGGGGGCTGTTCGTGTTTGGCCCGTTCATGGCGGAGTACTTGTCGCCCTGGATCAATGATTACCTGGGCGCACTGCCGTTGATTGGCTCGCTGTTCCAAGGGCCACCGCTGGGCATAGGCATGCTGACTGCCGGCATTGTTCTGGCAATCATGATCATGCCGTTCATTACCTCAGTGATGCATGAAGTGTTTCGCAGCGTACCCACCACACTCAAGGAGTCGGCGTACGCCCTGGGCAGCACGACCTGGGAAGTGGTTTGGGACATCGTCTTGCCTTATACCCGCTCGGCCGTGGTCGGCGGGGTGTTTCTCGGTTTGGGCCGCGCACTGGGCGAAACCATGGCGGTGACCTTCGTCTTGGGTAACGCCAACCAGTTCTCGGCTTCGCTGCTGATGCCCAGCAGCTCGATTGCCTCGGTGATCGCCAACGAGTTCAGCGAGGCCTATACCGACTTGCATCGCTCGGCGTTGATTGCGCTGGGCTTCTTGCTGTTCGTGGTGACCTTCATCGTGCTGGCTCTGGCGCGACTGATGTTGATGCGCCTTTCACGTAAGGAGGGGCTATGACAGACGCTAACGAAAAACAGAAAGTCAGCAACGAAGCCCTTTATCGACGCCGCAATATCAAGAACTGGGTGGCGATGATTTTGAGTTGCGGCGCCACCGTGTTCGGCTTGCTGTGGTTAGTCTGGATTCTGCTTACCACCATCATCAACGGCTTTCAGGCGTTGAACCTGCGATTGTTCACCCAGATGACGCCGCCGCCTGGCACCGAAGGCGGTTTGGCCAATGCGTTCTACGGCAGTGCGCTGATGTCCGGCATCGCTCTGGTGATTGGTACGCCGATTGGCTTGATGGCGGGGATTTGGCTGGCGGAATTTGCACGCTATACGCGTCTGGGCACCACCATCCGCTTTATCAACGACATCCTGTTATCCGCGCCCTCCATCGTGTTGGGCCTGTTCATTTACACCGGGGTGATTCTGCCGCTGAACATGCTGACCAACCACCAGGTCGGTTTCTCGGCCATTGCCGGCGCCTTAGCCTTGGCGCTGCTGGTAATTCCGGTGGTAGTGCGTACCACCGATGAAATGCTGCAACTGCAGCCCTCGACCATGCGCGAAGCCGCGTTGGCGTTAGGTGTGCCGCAGTGGAAGTTGACCCTGCAAATCGTCTTGCGAGCGGCCAAGGCCGGTGTTGTCACCGGCGTTCTGTTAGCCCTGGCCCGGATTACCGGCGAAACCGCGCCACTGTTGTTTACCGCATTCGGCAATCAGTTCTGGAGCAGTAACCTGCTCAAGCCGATTGCCAGCGTACCGGTTGTGATTTTCCAGTACGCCATGAGCCCCTTTGATGACTGGCATTCGCTGGCTTGGGCGGGCGCGTTGATCCTGACGCTGTTCGTGTTGATCCTCAGCTTGCTGTCCCGTCTGATCCTTTTGCGCAATAGGTTGACCTGATGAATAACCTCGCCCTAGCCAACGAAAAAACCAAGATTCGCGTGCGCGACCTGGAGTTCTTCTACAACGAACAACGCTCGCTGAAATCCATCAATATGGATATTCCAGAGAAACGCATCACTGCGATCATTGGCCCTTCGGGCTGCGGAAAGTCGACGCTGCTGCGGGTGTTTAACCGTATTTATGCGATGTACCCCAAGCAGGAAGCCAAGGGTGAAGTATTGCTTAACGGCGAAAACATCCTTGCACCGGGTTATTCGATGAACCGCCTGCGCAGCCACGTGGGCATGGTGTTCCAGAAGCCGGTGCCATTCCCGATGTCGATCTTCGACAACATCGCTTACGCCGTACGTCACCACGAAAAGCTTTCACGTCGGGAAATGGAAGAGCGCGTCGAGCAAGCCCTACATGGTGCAGCGTTGTGGGACGAAGTTAAAGACAAGCTCAAGCACAGCGCTCAAAGCCTTTCCGGTGGTCAACAGCAGCGCTTGTGCATTGCCCGAACCATCGCTTTGCGCCCGCAAGTGTTGTTGCTCGACGAACCCACTTCAGCCCTCGACCCGATTTCCACCGGCCGTATCGAGCAACTGATCACCGACCTCAAAGAGCAGTTCACGGTGATCATCGTTACCCACAACATGCAGCAAGCGGCACGGGTTTCGGATTACACCGCGTTCATGTTCATGGGTGAACTGATCGAACATGGCGACACTGACACCATCTTCACCAAGCCGGGCAAGACCCAGACCGAAGACTACATCACGGGTCGATTTGGGTAAGGCTGTTTTCTGCAATAAGAGGCACAGCGATCGGCACCTGCGGCCGGTCGCTCATGAAGGCTTCTAACCTGCCGCGCAACCAACGCTCGGCAGGATCGGAATCGCTGAGGCTTAGCCAGACCATAGACAGTTCCAGTGTTGGCGTCACAAACGGCAACGGCTCGTCAAATAATCCCCTGGCTGCTGCCGCCATCGCCATGGCGGTGTAATCGGGTAAGCTTGCCAGCAGGTCGGTGCCGGCCATTAGCGCCGGCAAGGTGCTGTACTGCGGAATCGACAACACCACATGCCGTTTGCGACCAATCGCCCGCAACCACTCATCCGAGAAACTGCTGATATTAGCGGTGTGCGAAACCACCACATGCGGACGCGAGCAGTATTCGTCCAGCGTCAGTGGCGTCGATGACTGATCGGCGCGCAACACGCGTGGGTACATGGCGCGCAGCTGCTTGCGCTTGGCGTTAGCCGGCAAATCTTCAGTACGGCTGATGCCCACAGTGATTTCACCGGACATCAGCAGCTCTGACATATTCCAGTGATCGACGTGTTTGACCACGATCACGATCATCGGCGCTTCTATGCGGATAGCGCGCAACAACGCCGGCAACAGCCCGTATTCGACGTCGTCGGACAGCCCGATGCGAAAGGTCATGGTGCTGTCGGCCGGGTTGAAATCACGGGTCAAACTCAGCGCGGTGGACATCGCATCCAGCGCCGGTGATAGGTGCTGAATGACTTCCAGGGCTCTGGCGGTGGGTTCCATACGGTGCCCGACCCGAACAAATAACGGATCGTTCATCAGCGTACGCAAGCGGTTAAGCGCGGCACTGATGGTAGGCTGGCCGAGGAACAGTTTCTCGGCCGCACGGGTCACGTTGCGCTCTTGCATGAGTGTTTCAAAAACCACCATCAAATTGATGTCAGCTTTGCGCAATTCGTTGCGATTCATCGGTTGCCGTCCCCTGAACATCTATCTATGGCCAATCAGCCAAAAAACACGCGTGCGTGCTTGTAGCAGTTAAGAGCTTGTAACAGTTTAAGAAGACGCATGTCCTACCGTCTACCTCGGCTTTAGCAGGGTGTGTGCTTGTTAGCAGTAAATGAACTTACGGCTATCGGCACCAGTCATCCTTTACAGGCTATCCGAGAGGTTGAATCCCCCATGCATATTTCACTGAAACAGCAAGTTGCCTTGGTCACTGGTGCCAGTTCAGGCCTAGGGGCAGGCGCAGCCCGGGCCTTGGCGGCGGCGGGTGCTGCAGTGGTGATCAACTACAACTCACATGCCGAACCTGCCGAACAGCTGGCGAACGAAATTCGTTCCGCTGGCGGCCAGGCCATTGCGATCGGTGCCGATGTCTCAAAGGAAGACCAAGTTGAACACTTATTCGCTGAAGCCATAAAAGCGTTTGGTTTTCTCGACATATTAGTCGCCAATTCCGGGCTGCAGAAAGATTCACCCATTGCCGACATGAGCCTTGCGGACTGGAACACGGTGATCGAGGTCAACCTTACCGGACAGTTTCTGTGTGCTCGGGCGGCCTTGCGCCAGTTCGCCAAACAGGGTGACCGGCCTGGGGTATCGCGCGCGGTGGGCAAAATCATTCACATGAGCTCGGTGCATCAGCTTATTCCGTGGGCCGGGCACGCCAACTATGCAGCCTCCAAGGGTGGCGTCGATTTGCTGATGCGCAGCATCGCGCAGGAAGTAGGGCAGCAGCGTATTCGCGTCAACAGTATTGCGCCGGGCGCCATTCGTACTGCAATCAATGAAGAGGCCACCCACGGCGCGGCGCTGGAAAAGCTCTTGAAGCTGATTCCTTATGGCCGTGTCGGCGACGCAGAGGACGTGGCTAACGCAGTGGTATGGCTGGCCTCAGATGCATCTGACTACGTCCACGGCACCACGCTGTTCATCGACGGAGGTATGAGCCTGTACCCGGAGTTCCGCGACAATGGTTGACAAAAATGAAGCGCAAAATCCTATCGAGAACCACGGCATCATTGGCGACATGCGCAGCGCAGCACTGGTTGCCGACACCGGTAGTATAGATTTCTGCTGTTGGCCAGACTTCGACAGCCCTTCGATTTTCACCGCGCTGCTGGATACGCCAGCGGCTGGCATCTTTCAGTTGGCCCCAGACTTGCCCGACGCCCGTCGACAGCAAATTTATCTGCCGGAAACCAACGTCCTGCAAACCCGTTGGATTGCCGAAGAGGCGGTGATCGAAGTCACAGACCTGATGCCCATTACCCACAGTGAAGATGACTTGCCGCGGATCGTCCGTCGGGTCAACGTCCGTTATGGTCGCGCCATGATTCACCTGCGCTGCGCGGTGCGTTTGGACTACGGCAGGGCAAACACCGAAGCTTGCATCGACGGCAAAGACGTGTGCTTTGCCGCGCCGGGCCAGCCCGGCATGCGCTTGTCGGGCACCCAACCGCTGCACCTTGAAGGTCATTGCGCAGTGGCCCAATTCGAGCTGAAACAGGGCGAACTCGTCGAGTTCATTTTGGGCGGGGTCGACGATCCAGAAGTCGATGCCGGTAAATGCCAGCGCTACATGGATGAAACGTTGAATTTTTGGCGCAACTGGAGCGCCAAGTCCAAATACCGTGGGCGCTGGCGCGAAACGGTCCATCGCTCAGCACTGGCGCTGAAGTTGCTGACCTCGCGCAAGCACGGCGGGATTATTGCCGCTGCAACCTTTGGTTTACCCGAGGTGGCAGGTGGCACGCGCAATTGGGATTACCGCTATACCTGGATTCGCGACGCCTCGTTCACGGTCTACGCCTTCATGCGCTTGGGCCATATCGACGAAGCCAACAGTTTCATGCGTTGGGTTCAGGGCCGTATGGGCGATTGCTGTGACGACTCCGACGATTTGGGGATTCTTTACTCGTTGCAAGGTCAAGAGGAACTGCCCGAGGAGGCGCTTGCGCACCTGTCCGGCTTCGGCGGAGCCACCCCAGTGCGTATTGGCAACGAGGCTTATAAGCAGACCCAGCTGGATATCTATGGCGAACTGATGGACGCGGTGTACCTGGCCAACAAATATGGCGAGGCCATTTCCTACGACGGCTGGAAACATGCCTCGCGCTTGGTGGATCAAGTGTGTAAGAAATGGCGAGGCAAGGATGTCGGTATCTGGGAGATGCGCGGCCCGGGTCAGCACTTTCTGCACTCGCGTCTGATGTGTTGGGTTGCGTTGGACCGAGCTTTGCGCCTGGCATCCAAACGTTCGCTGCCGGCGCCATTTGATCGCTGGGATAAAGAGCGCCAAGCCATTCACGATGATATCTGGAAGCATTTCTGGAACGAGGACCTCGGGCATTTCGTTCAGCATAAGGGCAGCCGTAACCTGGATGCTTCGATGTTGCTGATGCCGCTGGTGCGTTTCGTCGGCGCCAGCGACCCGCGTTGGCTGTCGACGCTGGATGCGATCGAAGGGCATCTGGTGCGCGACGGCATGGTTTATCGCTACCGTAACGACGACGTGAATGGCGATGGGCTGGACGGTGACGAGGGTGCGTTTACTGCCTGTTCCTTCTGGTACGTCGAGTGCCTGGCGCGTGCCGGTCGAGTCGAAAAGGCGCATTTGGAATTTGAGCAGTTGTTACGTTATGCCAACCCGCTAGGGTTATACGCAGAGGAATTTGATACCCACGGTCGGCATCTGGGCAACACACCACAAGCGTTGAGCCACTTGGCGTTGATCAGTGCTGCCAGCTTCCTCGACCGCAAACTGGACCATGACGACACGAAGTGGCAGCCGTAAAGGTCCATTAAAAAGCTTTTCTATAATAAGGAGAGTGTCATGAGCCATACCTTTAAAGTCGGTGACCACGTTCGCTGGAATTCCGAGGCGGGTCATATCATTGGCAAAGTTACCAACGTGCATGTGGCGGAGGTCGAGTTCATGGGCCGTACTCGCCATGCGTCCGAAGAGCATCCGCAATACGAAGTGAAAAGCGACAAGACCGGGCATTTGGCGATGCACAAAGAAGAGGCGTTGGAGCGGGTGGCGAATCACAGTTGATGCCTAGGCACCGTCCCCGGTTGCTATTTGCCCGAGTCATTTTGATAATGCGTGTGCGGTCCTGATGACCATACTCACGGAGTCATAATGACCAACCCCTTGCTGCTTGCACTGGTGCCTTTGGTGGCTGATCTGTCGCGGGAATTACCCGATGATGAGCGCTATCGACGACTGCTGCGTTCGTTGCGGCAACTGCTGCCGTGCGATGCGGTGGCATTGCTCAAGCTTGAGGGCGATGTGCTGATTCCGCTGTCGGTGGAGGGTTTGAGCCCCGACACCTTGGGCCGACGGTTCAAGGTGCAAGAGCATCCCCGGCTGAAAATCCTCTTGGAAAACCGTGGCCCCACGCGCTTCTCAACCGATTGTGGTTTGCCCGATCCATACGATGGCTTGGTCGAAGGTCACCAAGGACACCTTGAAGTCCACGATTGCCTGGGCTGTGCGCTGTATGTTCAGGACAAGCCCTGGGGTCTGATTACCCTGGACGCTCTGGACCCCTCAACCTTCGGCCGGGTCGATCTGGATAACCTTGAAGCGTTCGCCAGCCTAGCTGCAGCCACGGTGATGGCCAGTGAGCGGATCAACCAACTGGCGCGTAATTTCGAAGACCAACGGCAATTGGCTGAGGTCTACAAACGTGCCGCAGGCGGGCGTGGGCCGCGAGAATTGATCGGCCAAAGTGCGATTCACAAGCGCATGCAGCAAGAAATTCAATTAGTAGGCAACAGCGCGTTGTCGGTGCTGATCACCGGCGAAACCGGGGTTGGCAAAGAACTGGTGGCCGAAGCGATCCATCTGCAGTCACCACGAGCGCGAAAACCGCTGATCAGCCTCAACTGCGCAGCGTTGCCCGAGTTGCTGGTCGAAAGCGAGCTGTTTGGGCATGTCAAAGGCGCGTTCTCCGGCGCGGTC
>NZ_JAMFRV010000669.1 GCF_026224925.1 Pseudomonas sp.
ATAAATTTCCCTAGCTACGGGACCCGAAATCCATAATCGAGAAAGTAGATGGCACGTGCACATCTGGATGATATTTCAACCTTTGTAGCGGTCGTGGACGCTGGCAGTTTTGTTGCTGGAGGTCGGTCGGTAGGCTTGACTCGATCTGCCGCAGGCAAGGCCCTGGTTCGTTTGGAGGCGCGTATGAGCACACGCCTGCTGAATCGCACCACCCGCGCAATTAGCCTGACGGATGACGGGCGAATTTTTTATGAACATTGCACGCAGGTTCTGGCTGCGCTTGAAGATGCTGAGGCTGCGGTAGGAGCACGATCCTCTAAACCCAGGGGCATCCTGCGGATCACGGTTCCTGATTCTTTCGGCCGCTTGTATGTGTTGCCGTTGCTGCACACGTACCTGATGCAGTGGCCAGAACTTGAGGCAGAAGTCAGTTTTACCGATAGAGCGGTTGATATCGTCGAGGAGGGATTTGACTTGGCTGTGCGAATTCAAGCGTCCAGCGCCAAAACCTATTTAGATGCTGGCCTTATTTCTCGAGTAGTGGCACGGCATCGCGGCGTGCTCTGTGCGTCACCTGCCTATTTACAGCGTCGCGGTGAGCCAAGCTCCGCAGATGAACTTTCCAGCCACGAGTGCGTGATGTTCAAAACCCGAACGCAGAGTCATGAATGGCGCTTACGCCGGCCTGGTGAGTCCTGGGTCAAGGTTGTAGGACGCAGTCGCCTGCGAGTTGATAGTGGTGAGGCACTTTTGGACGCAACGATTGCAGGTCTCGGTGTCGCCTACCTTCCCGGGTTTCTTGCAGATAAAGCGATAAGTGTAGGAGAGCTAAAGGAATTGCTACCTGCGTATCAGACGGAGTTTGCGCAAATACTCGCGGTTTATCCAAGCAAGCGTCACCTGCCAGCAAAGGTTCGTTACCTGATCGATTACATGGTTGAGCAATGGAAAACTGATTAATAATCGAATATTTCAATTATTGAAATTCATTGCTGTATTTGACATATTCCATTCGTGGTGGAATCATCCAGGCTCTTTCGTAAGTGACCGAGGAGATCCCTATGACTCACACTGTTGCTGACACCCTCGCACAGGCCTTGCAGCGGCATGGCATAAGCATGATTTTCGGCCAGAGCAATCCGACTGCATTGCTGCTGGCCGCTGAGAAGATCGGTATCAGGCAAGTCTTTTACCGCACTGAAAATGCTGGTGGAGTGATGCTGGATGGGTTTTCGCGGATCTCCAATCAGATTGGTGTGGTAGCCGCGCAGAATGGTCCAGCTGCGACCCTTCTGGTTGCGCCTATGGCAGAGGCGATGAAGGCATCGATCCCAATGTTGGTTTTGGTGCAGGAAGTGCCTGCGTCGACGCGTGATCGCAATGCTTTTCAGGAGCTTGATCATTACGCGTTGTTCACTGGTGTTTCGAAATGGACACGGCGTTTAGACGACCCGACACGTGCTGATGACTACGTGGACATGGCTATCACTGTCGCCAACAGTGGCCGGCCCGGGCCAGTGGTTCTGCTGCTGCCGAAGGATGTTCTAGACCTCGACTCAAAGCCCGCCAGATTTCCTCGTCGTGCCAATTTGGGCAAGTTCCCGCTTGATCGCCCTCGACCTGCAAGCGAGCCCGTGGCTCAGGCTGCAAAGTTGTTGGCCAATGCGCGTTCCCCTCTGGTTATCGCTGGCGGCGGTATCCATATATCGCAAGCGATCGAGGAATTGGCAACCTTGCAAAAAGTCGCGTATTTACCGGTTGCCACCACGAACATGGGCAAGGGCGCGATTGATGAAAATGCACCCCTTTCCTTGGGGGTGGCCGCTAATATCACGGGCAAAAATGGACCCGCACGCTTTCAGCGAACACTGATTTCGAGCGCCGATGTTGTTCTGTTTGTCGGTACTCGCACTAACGAAAATGGTACCGATGCCTGGACGCTCACAGACCCCGACGCGCTATACATCCATATTGATGTCGATGCTCTTGAAGTTGGTCGTAATCACGAGGCGCTTCGCTTGGTGGGTGATGCTCGGGCGGCGCTGGCGGATTTAACCGAGTCACTCAAATCATTGGATCTGTCCAAGCGTGAGAACGCGTACAAAGGGCTAGTGGCCAGCATCGAAAACGGCCGTCGTCAGCATGTCGAGCAAGTAGCATCTCTGGTGAGTTCCAATCGCACTCCCATAGCGCCAGAACGTCTTTTGGCGGAGCTGGACGCAGTTCTTACCCCTGACGATATAGTGGTAGCTGATGCGAGTTACGCGTCAATATGGGTGACCAGCTATCTAACCGCCAAACGGGCAGGCCAGCGATTCCTTGTTCCTAGAGGGCTGGCCGGACTTGGCTGGGGACTGCCACTTGGCATCGGGGCAAAGCTCGCTTCACCTGAAGCTCGGGTGATTTCGATTGTTGGTGACGGTGGGTTTGCTCATGTCTGGTCGGAGATCGAAACTGCGGTTCGTGAGGAAACGCCAGTAGTTGTGATAGTTCTCAATAACAGCATTTTGGGTTATCAGCGTCACGCAGAAAACGTCATCTTTGGACAAGCCACAACCGCCATCGAATTTCTGGATGTTGACCATGCTGCAATTGCACGCTCGGCTGGTGCACAAGGAGTACGGGTCGCACATCCGGGTGACATTGCCCCTGCTCTAGCAGAGGCGCTAGCTTCGGGGAAAACAACGGTTCTGGACGTTATAGTCGACCCTGATTCCTATGCACCAGTCCGGGCTTGGGATGGTCAGGATGAGTGCATAAATGCATAATCATCTGATGTGAGTACACCTCATGCCGACAAAGTAAGTTTATGTCTAATCAACCCACCCTGCAGACAGTCGAGCGCGCGCTGACTTTCCTTGAATACGTTGCTGCGGCCTCCGAACCGCCGACTGTTCAGGACGTCTCAGTTGCGCTCAAGCTGAATATCACTACTTGCTACCACCTGATGCGCACGCTGTTGGCACGCGGATATCTTGAGCGTCGTCAAAATGCGACACTCGCCTTGGGCAATAAAGTGAGCACCCTGTATGGCGCTTATCAACAAAGTTTCAGTATTAACGAAAGTCTCGCAGCGACAGTCAACCGACTGGCTGATGAAACCTCTGAAACTTGTTACTTCTCTGCACTGGAGGGGGGGAGTGTCATCATCAAGGTGCTGGTGGAGGGGTCTCAACCTCTGCGTGTCAGTGGTTTGTATGTAGGGCTGACTGGTAACGAATATCGCCGCTCATCTGGACGGGCGGTGCTCGCTCATGTGGGAGCAGAGAAGAGAGCCATGATACTCAATAGCTTGTCTGGGCTTTCACTGATCGTACGAGAGTCCATTACCAAAGAGCTTGAGCAGGAGCTTGAAGCAACTCGTCAACGAGGTTGGTCGATGGACGGAGAACAGACGGAGCTGGGAATTTCCAGCATTGGCGCACCTGTATTCGATTCAGAAGGTGAGGTCTACGGAGCGGTTGGTGTTGTAGCTCCGACCTTTCGAATGGATCGCTCGAAGTCAGAACTCATAAGTTTTGTCACTGCAGCAGCTAGAGAAGCTACAGGAATGTTGTGCAACGTAAAAACAACGAAGTAAAAATTTTTTTGAGATGGGGTAAAAATAGCGTCATCATGTCTGCCATGATGTAATTGCAAAAAGTTCTTGTGCGAGGCAAGAGTATTGCTCCCCTCGCATATGCAATATGCATATTTTATTCATGCATTTTCTGGAAATTTTTTAAATTAAAGCTAGTCCGATTTTCAGTTCTGTGTTGTGAAACCAATCATCATTTAGATTTTAGTGCTCCTTATTCGATAATGCAGTTAAAACTTTCCATTTGCGGCATATATCGTGTATGGCATGACGTGTTCGAGTGCCTGCTTTATAGGTTGAACCGCATTGGCTTTTCGCTGTAAAGCGCCATTTTCACTGCCCAAGCGGAGCTTGGATGATTGCCCGCTTATCTATATGGGGGGTTGTTACTAACATATAAACATTCTATCTATTTTTAAGTCGTGCTTCCATCATAAGCAAAGGAGTATGAAGTAATGAAGTTGTCTCTATCAACGCTGGTCAATCGCAGTGTCGTTTTAGCATCGCGTCCTCATGGCTCTCCCACCGAAGCGAATTTTCGCATTAAGCAAGCTTCGATTCCAGAACCTGGGGAGGGGCAGGTGCTTCTGCGTACCGTCTATCTGTCACTTGACCCATACATGCGTGGCCGCATGAACGATGGACCGTCCTATGCCCCATCGGTGGAATTGGGGGCGGTAATGGTAGGGGGCACTGTGTGCCGTGTGATTGCTTCAAATCATTCCGTATATAAACTAGATGACTGGGTGCTGTCTTTCAGCGGTTGGCAGGAATATGCGTTGTCCGATGGCGCCGATCTGACCTATCTAGGGGCGTCTCCCGAACATCCGTCTTATGCCTTGGGTATCCTCGGTATGCCGGGTTTCACAGCTTATACGGGCTTGCTTGATATTGGTCAGCCAAAGGCTGGCGAAACGCTGGTGGTTGCTGCAGCTACCGGCCCGGTAGGAGCAACTGTGGGGCAGATCGGCAAAATCAAGGGGTGTCGTGTTGTTGGTGTTGCGGGCGGTGAAGAGAAGTGCCGGCATGCGGTGGAGGTGCTGGGTTTCGATGTTTGTCTGGATCACCGCGCATCGAATTTTGCCGAACAACTGGCTAGCGCATGTCCCGATGGTATCGATATCTACTTTGAGAATGTGGGCGGAAAGGTGTTCGACGCGGTACTGCCGTTACTCAATCCAAAGGCCCGAGTGCCGGTCTGTGGAACTATCGCGCACTACAACGATACTGCTTTACCAATCGGTCCAGATCGTCTGCCCATGCTGATGAACGCCATTCTACGCAAGCGTATAAAAGTGCAGGGGTTTATCGTTTTTGATGAATACAGTAGCCGGTATGACGAGTTTTTTAAGGATATGTCGAATTGGTTAGCTGAGGGTCGAATTAAATATCGTGAAGAGATAGTTAGTGGACTAGAAAAAGCACCATTAGCCCTCATTGGTTTATTGGAGGGTCGAAACTTCGGGAAAGTGGTTGTTCGCGTAAATGCTGATGACTAATCTAGCCTCGTCGAGCGATACCGGTACTTGGATGGCTGAGGTCGAGGCTGTTTAAGATCTTGCACTGCTACTCAAACTTCTAAGTGGCAGGGTCAGTTGCTTTTGCATGATGCTGAGTTAAATTTCAATTTTACTCAGCATCATGCAATGCGGTGGCAGCCTCGTCGCTACAGCCAGTTATCTGGAGCCTCATGAGTCCAATATTTAAGTTTTGGTCGAGTTGTTATTGCAGTCTGCGGTCAATCCACATCACTGATTTTCCGATCTGTTGACGGCTTTCAATTCGGGAGTGGACCTTCTGCACTTCCTCCATGGCGTAGTGGCCTTCGATGTCGATGGTTAATGCCCCTTCAGGACTGCAGCAAACACCGCATCGGCGCGCCGTTGCACGGTGGGACCGTCTGCCATATGGTCGGCAAGCCGGGGGCGTGTCAGGAAGAGCGAGCCGGCTTCTCCTAATTCCATAGGATCGAGGTCGGGCAATGAGCCGGAAACGTTGCCATAATTTACGACTAGGCCGCGAGTTCGACAGGCCCTGAAGCTATCACGCAGAGTGGCTTTTCCGACCGAGTCGAATACCACATCGACTCCGTGGGTCGCCTCCCGTATACGATCAGCAAATCGGCCATCGTCATATTTCATCGCATGGTCCGCACCTCGTTCGAGGGCGACCGCGCATTTGTGCGGGGTACTTGCCGGTTGCGAAGATTTCGGCTCCAAACCGCTTTGCCATCTGCACCAGCAACTGGCCGATGCTGCCGGACGCGGCGTGAATCAGGCAGGTGCTGCCCAGCTGCAGCCGAGCGATATCCTCTACCAGATAATGGGCGGTTGAATCCTGGAAAATTGCCGCCGCCGCGAAATCGTAAGAAATCGCATCAGGGATTTTTGCCAGTCGCGCAGCCGGAATGCTGGCGTACTCGGCGTAGGCACCCCAGGCAATGCACCAGGCGACTCGATCACCTGGAAAAAAGCCCCCACACCCTCACCAGCTTCAACCACTTCGCCAGCACCCTCCATGCCGAGCGTGCACGGCAGACGGACCGGATAGGTCACGGAAGTAGCGTATTTGCCCTGGCGGGTGTGCAGGTCCATGAAGCTGATACCTGCGCAAGCGACCTTGACTAGCACATGGCCAGGCGTCGCCCGGGGACGGGGCATGTCCATGCGCATTTGCAGTACGTCGGCACCGCCATAGTTTTCGATCATGATCGCTTCCTTTCGGCTTCGCTCCATTCACACAAGGTTCTCGCCGGGATGGTAAAACAACAAAATCAGTACGAGTATTACCGAATAATTCACAGTATCTGATCGGAAATAACCCGATGTTCGATTGGCAGGATCTTTATTTTTTACCGTTCTGGCGCGAACCAAATCGCTTTCGGCGGCGGCGCGCGAACTGGAGGTCGAACACGTAACCGTTGGCCGACGAGATGATGCATTGGAAAAAGCACTCGGCCTGAGGTTGGTCGATCGCCTTTCCAGAAGTCGTCCACTGACCGAAGAGGGGCGGGCACTGGCCGCATTGGCCGAGAGCATGAGTACGCTCGCCACTGACATTGAGCGGCTCTCGCGAATGGCCTCCATCGATGTAGCGGGTACTGTAAAAGTCAGCGCACCACCGTAGATTGCGACGCATTGCATCACGCCCAATATCCCGCGGCTTAGATCCCTCCATCCACGGCTCAACATTGTCCTGTTACCGTCTACGAGGCTTGCCGCGCTGGACAAGGGCGAGGCGGACATTGCCATACGTACGGTGCGCCCTGAAGAGAACGCACTAGTGCGCAGGAAAGTTGGCAAGGTCAGGTTCGGGCTTTATGCCACGCCATCGTTCAGAGACCTGGCCGAGGAGCGGTGGACATTCATCGCCTATGACCAGGCTCGCGATCATCTCCCACAACAGGCGTGGCTCCATCAACTGCGTGGCAACCGAAGTGTGGTGTTCGCAGCCAGTGACTTGGCATCTCAGCAAATGGCGGCGCGACTGGACGTCGGTGCGGTGGTGTTGCCTACCATCGTCGGAGATCAGGATTCGCCACTGGTTAGATTACCCGTCAGTACAGAGGGGCCGACACGGGACGTCTGGCTGGCCGTTTATCCTGACTTGCGGCGGTCCCCCGCGGTGAAAGTCGTAATGGATTTTTTGGTGGACTGTATCCAGGCGGAGCCACTGTTGGGTTAGCTATTAATATTGGCATCGTTCGCCCCTCTTATGTAGGGCACTGGCAATCGGATACGAGTGTGCGCTTTCGTCACACTGCGTGTAATACCGATCAGTTACGGGTGCTGGTAAAATTCGCTGATTACTTGTTCGGAGAACAAACGATGTCGGACCGTAAAATCATCATTCCCGAAGCCATGAAACCCGTCGTCGAACGTGCGAGTTACGCTCCTGCAGTTTTGGTCGGCGATACACTGTACTGCGCCGGTCAGGTGGGGAGAACACCTGAACTGGCCGTTATCCAGGACCCTGAGCAACAGTTCATTAGCGCTTGGGAAAATCTGAGTTGCGTACTGGACGCTGGAGGCTGTGGCTTCGAGGATGTGGTCGAGATGACTACCTATCACGTGGGTATGTCGCAGCACATGGCTTTGTTTCGCGAAGTAAAAAATCGCATATTTCCAAAAGGCCAGTGCGCTTGGACTTGCATAGGGGTGAGCGAGCTGGCTCATCCTGGCCTTTTGGTCGAAATCAAGTGTATCGCCGTGCGGCGAGCAGGTAATAGGTGAAGTAACTCTTCACGTTCAACAATCCTCCACTCCATCTTCGCGCAGGATCTGCATCACTGGAAGCTCGTGGCTGGATTGGCGCTTTCGGGCCAGGTTTAAGTGCCAAGACTCGCGCGGTGCAGGCCCTGACTGAAGTGGGGCTGGCGGATCGGCTGCAAGCCGACCCGGCCACGCTCTCCGGTGGCGAAGTGCAACGGGTGGCATTGTCCCGTGGCCGTGCGCGAGCCCAAGTTGCTGCTTCTGGATAACCCCTTCGCCGCGCTCGATGCAATAACCCGGATTCGCATGCATCTCCTGAGCTCAACCGCGATCGCGCATTCCGATCCGTTTGACTGAATACCCGCGCGCCTGATCGTGAGAATGGTAATACGTGTCCTGTGTGGTACTGAGATTGCTGTGCCGTAGATCCACCTGGGGGTCTTTAGCGTCACGCAGCGGCGCATCGAACGTCGCAGAGGTATGGCGCAACCAATGCGCAGACGCCACCAACAAGCTGTCCATTTCATGCTTCTCACGCCCCTCACAGCTCATTCTCTCCAGTGCTTTGTCGAAGACGATTTGGAGGAGGGCGCGAACCTGCCGATTCACTTCGCCGGATCGCTACGCAGCAGAAAACGGGCTGCGGCGATCATGAGCTTGATCCAGTCGGCGCGGCTCAACTGCATGTTCCGTATGCCTATTTGAAGGACGTCGTCACGCGCCTGTCGACGCAGCAGGACAGTGAGATTTCCGAGTTGCTACCGCACAGATGGACGCGAGAGTATTCAAAAAAGCTTAACCGTTACGCTGGCCAAAGAAATATGGGAAGGTTTAGCAAAAACTAGCGATGTATAGCGGCGCATAGTGCAAGCACCTGGGTCCGCGTAGTCAGTGCTTGGATTCGGCCTGAATAGTTTGATGGGTGTTCGGAACTCTCAATTCTAATGGTATTGCTCTCATTTCTGATGCTCACCGACGGACAACAAGCAACACCTCACAACCAGATACATTATTTAACATAATATACATTATGCGTAACTAGATATTGCGTACTGGGGCCATCCCTGGCATGCTTCTAAAGACGAGTCCCAAGGATTGCGTCTTGTTCAGTACCAACCGAACCCAAGGACGATTCATGAAACGGATGTCGGTGATCTTGATGATTTGCAGCAGCGCGAACGCATGGGCTGCAGATCCTGTAGTGACTCCTTTCGTGGTACAACTTCAACGCACGGCAAACGCTAGCCTGTGCGAAAGCTACAAAGGCGACAGATCGCCGATGGGCTTGGCAATGAACAAACAATGCCGCAATCGAGCACACGCAGAATTCGAAGAAATCCAGGATGAGAAACCCCTCAGGGATTGTATGAAGCCAGGAAACGTAATCGACGATGACGTTAGAAAATGTATGAAGGGATTGTGAGTGGTATTTAGGCGGTTAGATCTCAGGTCTTGTTTTGAAACGAGTACTAAACCTACTTGTTTCGAAGGTTTATGCTTGATCGGTACAATTTCGGAACATTTCATTTGATATCTATTGAAGGCGTGATTTCGCTGAGTCTAAGGCTGCCATGCCGCCGATCACGAGTTACTATGGATGTCGACAGAAAAGATAGAGTGATAGACCGCCTCCTCCCGCTTTCGTCCACACCTATTTTTAGTAAACTAATAATTAGCTCAACTAAACAACTATTTAGTTGAGTTGTAATCAGTTGTGCTATGCGGCGCAACGTTTGACTTCTGCATACGATCTGAACTGGCCTAGCTGCTAATC
>NZ_JAMFRV010000670.1 GCF_026224925.1 Pseudomonas sp.
CGTGGTAGCAGACGATGGACAGCTGCGTGAACGATTTGGCGACCTTGGCCAAATGTTCGGTGTTATTGAAGGCGGGGTCGGGGGTGGTGGGCCCGCTCATTAGAAACAGCGGAATGCCACGTGCCTGCAAATGCTCGTAGATCGGCCAATACAGCGCGTCGTCAGGGTGCCTGGCGGGCGCAGCAAAGCCCGGTTCCAAGTCGATACCCGCCAAACCCAGCCCCGATATTGCACGGTCGATCTCGGCCGATGCACCTTCGGTACCCTGCAGGGCCGGGTCGATGCTGGCGATACCGAGTAACTCGTCGTGGTCACGGACGATGCTGTGAATCAGGTCGTTGGGCAGGTGTTGGCTGGGAGTATGGCGGCCGACCACCACCGCCCGGCTGAGCCCCGCATCACGGACCTCGTCGAGAAAGCCCTGGGGCGTGCGTGCGCGGGCGAAGTGCTCGTCATTGCCACGCGTACCCACCCGCCGATTCAGCCAGCGGGCGGTGCTGGCCCCGGCGCTGTCGGGCGTGGCCCCGAAAAAGTCGTGCAGGTACGCCGGGCGGCAACGCATATCAATCACCTTCATACCGCGGCCTCATTCTTGGTCGACTTTTTACCGGCCCGAATGTCAAACGCGCCCCCAGTCAGCACCTGATCTCGGACCGTGACCGGTTGTTTGCCCAGCAGTGGAAACACTAGCTCGGCGAAGCGGAAGGCTTCTTCCAAGTGTGGGTAGCCGGACAGCACAAAACGGTCGACCCCAAGGTCTGCGTATTCCTGCAGGCGAGCGGCCACGGTATGAGGATCGCCCACCAGCGCCGTGCCGGCTCCGCCGCGTACCAGGCCTACGCCGGCCCATAGATTGGGCGAGACCTCCAGCTTGTCGCGCTGCCCGCCGTGCAAGGCCGCCATCCGCCGCTGGCCTTCGGAGTCCATCTTGGCGTAGTTCTGCTGGGCATCTGCAATGGTGTCGTCGTCGAGGTGGCTGATCAGCTCCTCGGCGGCAGCCCACGCCTGCTCGTTGGTTTCACGCACAATCACATGCAAGCGCACGCCGAAATGCACGGTTCGGCCATGTTTTTTGGCTCGTTCCCGGACATCCGCGATCTTCTCGGCCACGGCAGCAGGCGGCTCACCCCAGGTCAGGTAGGCCTCCACATGCTTGGCAGCCAGCTCATGGGCGGCAGGGGAAGATCCGCCGAAATACAACGGTGGGTGCGGTTGTTGAACCGGTTTAAAGAAGTTCTGCGCACCTTCCACCCGCACGTGCTTGCCGGAAAAATCCACGGTCTCGCCGCTGAGCAATTGACGCCACACCGTGAGGAACTCGTCAGCAGCTTCGTAGCGCTGATCGTGGTCGAGAAAAATACCGTCGGCGGCCAATTCCGTGGCATCGCCACCGGGCACCACATTGAGCAGCAGGCGGCCGTTGCAGGCCTGGTCCAGCGTGGCCGCCTGACGGGCCGACGCCGTTGGGTTACCCAGTGACGTGCGCAACGCTACTAACAGTTTTATGCGATGGGTCACCGGCACCAGGCTGGCGGCTGTGATCCAAGGGTCCAGGCAACTGCTGCCCGTGGGAATCAACAGGCCGTCATAACCGAGGCTTTCGGCGGCTACCGCGATTTGTCGCATGTAGTCGTTGGTGGCCGGCCGGCCGCTGTCGGATCGGCCTAAATAGCGGGTGTCGCCGGAAGTGGGCAGAAACCAAAAAATATCGAAACTCATTAACACTATCCTCGCTGCAAAATAAGACGCCTACCCTCGGGTGAGATAAAGGGGCGACGTGTAGTGCAACGCAGGGCCGGCACGGCTCTATAAGGGGTGCTTGCTTGAGCAAGTCTGAGAAAGTGGCCGTTGGTTTAAAACAGCAAGCACTGTGCCAGTCGTATGAGTTATTGATTTATAACGATTAAGTTGGATATTGCCAAGGCAAGGTACTGTTGCTGAAAGGGGGTAAGTGTTGAAGTGCTGTTGTCAGGTCAACAGTTGCCAAGCCAATGACTGCTCTGGTCAGGGGCAGATCGTTACGCTCATTCAGGAGGCCGAGATAAACCACTGGTTTTGCGGGGCGCAAGTGTTGTTGGGGCAACAGGGATTAAGCAGGTTGTGCTCAGGCGATACATGACTCTGCAGCAACACTATATTTAACGTATTGATATATATGGTTTTATCTGCTGGCACGGAGACTGCAATAGCTGTTTGCAGACAGCACTCCGAAGGATAGCCACATGACCCATACACTGCCCCAGGCCTTGTTGTTACAAGCGGGTGCCCGAGGCGCGGCGATCGCCTTGCGCTACAAGCGCCTGGGCATCTGGCACACCCGTAGCTGGAGCGAGCTGGCGCAGGACGTCAGCGGCCTCGCTGCCGCGTTGCATCAGCGGGGGTTCAGGCGCGACGATGACTTACTGATCATCAGCCACGCCCGGGCCGAAGCCCTGTTGCTGGCGCTGGCCGCACAATGGTTGGGCGGCAGCGTCACGCTTCTGAACCCTGATCTCGACAGCCGTAAGCTGTTGATCAGGCTGAAACCGGCCTTTGTGTTGGCGCAAGCCTTGGACGCGGTACAGCAAATACGCAATGCCGATAGTCCACCACGTGTATTGCTGTACCTGGACGGGCGTGGCCTGAATGCCGCCGACGATCATGGGTTAAGCGCTTATGCCCAATTGTCTATTGGGGTAACGGCTGATGCACCGGCGCCCGCGACTGAATCAGCGGCCACGGCCTTTGTTTTTTATCCCACTACCGACGGCCAGCCTCAGCGCTTGAGCCATGGGCAGTTGCTGGAGGGTGCCCGCAAACTGGTGGCGCGAGAAAACCTGAGCTCCGGCGAAGAGGCTCTGGCGGCCCGGGTGTTTGCCGCCAGCGGTCAAGCGCGTTACCTGCTGGCGCCCTGGCTGAGCGCCGGGTTCTGCCTGAATTTCCCTGAAGCCTTGGCCACCCGTGATACCGACCGCCGCGAGCTAGGGCCAACCCTGGTGTTGGGTACCCGCGAATCCTATGCCCGCCTTGAGCACTGGGCCCGTGAACGCCTGCCATTGCCGGGCACGCTCAGTCATAAATTGTACCGTTGGGCAATGGTGTCGGATGCGCGCACTTTTCGACGCTGGCTCGGCTACTGGTTGATCCGCAGGCCCTTGCTTGATGTGCTGGGCATGAGCCGCCTGCGGGTGCCGTTGCTGGTGGGGCCAGTGCTGACCCAGGAGAGCGCCGAGTTCTTTGGTGCCTTGGGTATCCGTCCGAGAAACTGGCAGGAGCCATTCGCCCAACGCGAGCCTGTCGAAGCCCTGACCCATCTGATTTCTCAATCCGTCTGACGAGCCCCCATGAGCGCAACCACTGAATCCGTATTACTGCGGCTCGATGACATCTCCCTGTCGTTCAAGGGCGTCAAGGCCATCACCTCCATCAGCTTCGCCGTGAAGACCGGGGAAATCTGCGCACTGATCGGCCCCAACGGTGCCGGCAAAAGTTCGTTGCTGAACGTGATCAATGGCGTCTACAAGGCCCAAAGCGGCAGCGTCAGCTACGACGGGCAGACGCGGCGGCGCATGCGTGCGCACCAGGCCGCCGAGCGCGGGATTGCTCGGACCTTTCAAAACATCGCGCTGTTCAAGGGCATGAGTGTTCTCGACAACGTACTGACGGGCCGCAACCTCAAGCGCCGCAGCAGCTGGGTCGAGCAGATGCTGCGCCTGGGCCGCGCCCCTCGCGAAGACGACGAGCAGCGCCGTTACGCAGAACAGATTATTGAGTTTCTGCGCATCCATCCCTGGCGCCATGTGCTGGTGGGCAAGCTGCCTTATGGACTGCAGAAACGCGTGGAACTGGCTCGAGCACTGGCGGCGGAGCCGAAGCTGTTGTTGCTGGACGAGCCCATGGCCGGGATGAACGCTGAAGAGAAGGGGGAGATGAGCCAGTTCATCCGTGACATCAATCGTGAGTTCGGCACCACCGTCGTGCTGATCGAGCACGATATCGGTGTGGTTATGGGGCTTTGTGACCATGTGGTGGTGCTCGATTACGGCCGAAAAATTGGCGATGGCACCCCCGAACAGGTACGCGCTAACCCAGACGTGATCGCGGCCTACCTGGGCTCGCGGCGCGTCCGTAAGGAGAAGCATTGAGCATGGAATTCTTCTTTGAAGTGCTGATTGGCGGGCTGCTGGCGGGCGTCATGTACTCCTTGGTCGCCATTGGTTTTGTGCTCATCTACAAGGCCTCCGGGGTGTTCAACTTCGCTCAGGGGGCGATGGTGCTGTTCGCCGCACTGACCTTTGTCAGCCTGCTCGAACGCGGTCTTCCATTCTTTTGGGCCTTTGTCGCGACACTGGCAAGCATGGTGGTGCTGGCCTTGCTGATCGAGAAAATGGTGCTTCGGCCCTTGGTCAATCGCCCGCCGATCATTTTGTTCATGGCCACCCTCGGGCTGTCCTACGTGATCGAAGGCCTTGCGCAGTTCCTCTGGGGGGCTCAGGTCCACGGCCTTGAACTGGGCATTCCCGATGAGCCACTTGAAATACGCGGCATGTTGCTCTCGCAGTTCGACCTGTTCGCTGCGGGCACTGCCGCCACCCTGGTGATCGCCTTGTCGCTGCTCTTCAACAAAACCCGGGTTGGTTTGTCCTTGCGTGCGGTGGCCGACGATCCGCTGGCGTCCCTGGCGGTGGGCATTCGTCTGCCACAGATTTGGGCGCTGGTCTGGGCGGTGGCGGGCTTCGTCGGGCTGGTGGCCGGGCTGCTTTGGGGGGCCCGGCTGGGGGTGCAATTCTCTCTTTCGCTGGTGGTGCTCAAGGCCTTGCCGGTGCTGATCATCGGCGGTTTTTCCTCCATCGGCGGGGCGATTGTCGGTGGGTTGATCATTGGCGCAGCGGAAAAAGTCGCGGAGATCTACCTCGGCCCGATCATCGGCAGCGGCATCGAAAACTGGGTGCCTTACGTCCTCGCCTTGCTGTTTTTGCTGGTGCGTCCTGCCGGGTTGTTCGGCGAGCAGACGATCGAGCGGGTTTGATTTTTTTCAAGGAATGCCTCCATGCTTTATCAAGAAGCCGGTCAACTCAGCACCACCTACTCGGCCGAGCGGCGCACGTTTCGCTTGCGCCAGGACCGCCTGGGCCTGTGGCTGCTACTGGGCTTTGCCTTTATTGCGGTGCCCTGGCTGGGCAATGACTATTGGTTTAGCGCGATTCTGGTCCCGCTGCTGGTGCTGTCCCTGGCGGGGTTGGGGCTCAACTTGCTGACTGGTTACGCCGGGCAATTATCCCTGGGTACGGCGGCGTTCATGGCGGTGGGGGCTTTCGCGGCCTACAACCTCCAATTGCGAGTGCCCGGCTTGCCCTTGCTGGTGAGTTTTGCGCTGGGTGGGGTAATCGCGGCGCTGGTGTCAGTGCTCTTCGGGTTGCCGAGCCTCAGGATCAAGGGTTTTTACCTGTTGGTTGCGACGCTGGCTGCGCAGTTTGTCGTGGAATGGGTGCTGACCCGGTTCAGTTGGTTTACCAACGACAACGCGTCCGGGGTCATCACCTCGCCACCGCTGCTGATCGCTGGGCTGGACTTCAGTTCGCCCCGCGGCCGTTACCTGTTGACCCTGGCCGTGGTGGTGGTGTTGTTCTGGCTGGGCAAGAATCTGGTGCGCAGCGAGTTAGGCCGCAACTGGATGGCGGTGCGCGACATGGACACCGCCGCCGCAGTGATCGGTATCCGTCTGTTCAAGGCCAAGCTGCTGGCGTTTGCCATCAGTGGTTTCTATCTGGGCGTCGCCGGTTCGCTCTGGGCTTTTACCTACCTGGGCACCGTGGAACCTCACGGCTTCGACCTCAGTCGCTCGTTCCAGGTGCTGTTCATCATCATTATTGGCGGCCTGGGCAGTGTGCTCGGCAACTTTCTGGGCGCCGCATTCATCGTCCTGTTCCCGATCCTGCTGGCCAATCTCTGCGGGCTTTTACCCGCCGGTTTGATCGACTCTGGCCAGTTGGAAAACATCCAGAAAATGCTCTTCGGCGCGCTGATCATCGCTTTCCTGATCAAGGAGCCCGAGGGGCTGGCCCGGCTCTGGCAGCGCTTGCGCCAACGGGCTCGGGTCTGGCCGCTGCGTTATTGACTGGCTTCATCCCCAACAACATCGATATCCCACGAGGAACTGCCTTTATGACTCACCGCACACCGCTACGCAGCTTGGCGCTGGGCCTGGCCTTGATCACCGCCACGCTCAGTGCTGGCGCTCAGGCTGCCAACGAACAATACTTTCCCTTGCAGAGTTATCGGGTCGGCCCTTACGCCGCCGGTGGCACCGGCTTCTTCGGCGGGTTTATCGATTACCTGCAATACATCAACTCCAAGGGTGGTGTTAACGGCGTCAAGCTGACCTGGAGTGAGTGCGAAACCGAGTACGTGGTGGAGAAGGGCGTCGAATGCTACGAACGTCTCAAAGGCGGCCTTAACGGTGCGCCAGCGGCTGCCACCAACCCGCTGTCGGTGGGCATCGCCTACGCAACGATCGAGCGTTCGACGGCCGACAAGCTGCCGCTGATTACCATCAACCATGGCCGTACTGATTCCACCGACGGCAGTGTCTTCCCCTATGTGTTTCCGTTGCAACTGAACCCTTATTCGGAAGTCTCGGCGATCATCAATTACATCGGCCAGCGTGAAGGCGGGGCAGATAAGCTCAAGGGTAAGAAAATCGCCGTGCTCTACCACGGCTCGCCGTACGGCAAGGAAACCAATGGCGTGCTGGAGACGTTGGCGAAAAACGCCGGCTTTGAGTTGACCCTGTTGGAAGTACCGCACCCGGGCAACGAGCAGCAGTCCCAGTGGCTGAACATCCGCCGTCTTAAGCCTGACTGGGTGATCCTGCGCGGCTGGGGGGTGATGAATCCGGTGGCGCTAAAGTCGGCGCAAAAAGTCGGTTACCCGGCTGATCACATCATTGGCAATATCTGGAGCAACTCAGAGGAAGACGTGATACCAGCGGGTGCTGCCGCCAAGGGCTTCATCTCCATCACCACCCATCCTTCGGGGACCGATTTCCCGGTACTGCAGGGCATCAAGCAGAGCGTGGTGGACGCTGGCAAGGGCAACCTGGCCGATCCGAAGCGCTTTGGCACCGTGTACTACAACCTCGGTGTAGTGAACGGCATTCTCAACGTCGAAGCCGTGCGTCTGGCTCAGGAAAAATACGGCAACAAACCGCTGACCGGTGAGCAGGTGCGCTGGGGCTTCGAGCACCTGAATCTCGACGATGCGCGCTTGCAGGCATTGGGTGCCAAAGGACTGGTGCAGCCATTGAAACTGTCTTGCTCCGATCATGAAGGCGGCGGTGCCGTGCGCTTCCAGCAATGGGACGGTCAGCGCTGGAACCTGATCAGCGACTGGGTCCAGGCAGACCGCGCTTTGCTGCGGCCGATCATCGAAGCTTCCGCCGCCCAATACGCTAAGGAAAAAGGCATCACCCCGCGCAACTGCAGCCAGGAGCAATAAAGTCCGATGAGCCAGAGCCTACAGGCCGACCCGCCGTTGCTGAGCGTGGAACAGGTTGAAGTTTTCTACGAACAGTCAATTCTCGCTTTGCGCGGGGTATCGCTGCAGGTCGGCAAGGGGCAGATGGTGGCCTTGCTTGGGGCCAATGGTGCCGGTAAAAGCACCACGCTTAAGGCGATTTCCAACCTTGTGCGGGCCGAACGCGGTGAGGTGACCAAGGGCCGGATTCTGTATCAAGGGCAAGAGATCACGGATGCTGACCCTGCCAGCCTGGTGTTGGCGGGACTGGCCCAGGTGCTTGAAGGGCGGCACTGCTTCACTCACCTGAGTGTCGAGCAGAACCTGCTGGTCGGCGGATTTGTCGGGCGGCCGTCACGCAAGGTGCTGAATCAGCGTCTGGAACGCATCTACGGCTACTTTCCCAGGTTACGCCTGCTACGCAAGCGCCTGGCCGGCTACACCTCCGGTGGCGAGCAGCAAATGGTCGCCATCGGTCGCGCACTGATGTCCGAGCCGCGACTGCTACTGCTTGATGAACCTTCCATGGGCCTGGCGCCCCAGGTGGTCGAGGAGATATTCGAGATCCTCGCCCGGCTCAACCGCGAGGAGGGTTTGAGCCTGCTGGTGGCCGAGCAAAACATCAACATCGCCCTGGATTACGCTCAGTACGCCTTTGTGCTGGAGAACGGCCGGGTGGTGGATGCTGGTTCGGCAGCAGAGTTGGCCGGACGTGAGCAGATGCAGAACTATTACCTGGGGGCTGTGGGGTGATGCTGATGACGCAGCATATTCTCGATTTGCTCTACCGAATCCTGAGTGCGACGGGCCAGGTTGCGGACTTCATCCGCCACCACCGCAAAACCTCGGCCCTGGTCGCCGGCGCGCGCCGCTTCGATGGCGGCATTCAATGCCAACAGGTTGGTTTGCTCGGCAACACTCTTGATCACGCTCGCTACCTGAGAGATGTTGGCGTAGGTATCGCGGGTACCAGCCTGTTCCCGGTCCCTTAAATCCATGGCAGTACGCTCATCGCTGATGTCACGCACGGCGCCGATGACTCTGATCAGCACGCCGTTATCGTTATAGAGGCCGCGACCGCGCTCACGAAACCAGAGAACACCTCGGGTTTTGTGGCGCATACGGTATTCGGTCACGTAGGGCTCTGTGTTACCCGCAATGGCGAGATGGTCGTTGAGCACCTGTAGGATCCGAGTCAAATCCTCGGGGTGCACCACTGACATGAAACTTTGCCAGTCATCCGTGAACTCTGAGCGGGAATAGTTGATGAGCGCACGGAACTGATCCGACCACCGAATAACATTGTCCGCATGATTGGCATCGCCGTTGTTGACCTGCAGGTCCCAGCATCCCTCAGTCAGGGTTTGCTGAGTCAGGTCCCACACTTTTGCTTCGGCTTGCAAATGGGCCATTTGAGTCGAGAGCGCCTGTCGTTCGCCAGTGCTTTGCAGCAATTCGTTCTGCAGTTTCAGGCTGGCAGCCCGCGACTGGGCCAGCTCTGCCTGCAGCGCGGTAAACTGTTCGGCGGTACAAGGCGGCGCAGGTATTGCGAGGACATCACGCTGCAGCGCTTGGATCTGACGATAACCTTCGGCGACTTGCGTCAGGACGTCCAGAACCTCGGGAAAAGTTTGCAACTGAGCGGTGTCGTCGGTAGTTGCCTGCTGGCCGGCAAGCGACCGGCGAAGTGCCTGGACGAATCTGTCCGCGAGCGTGCGGCGACTGTTTAGCAACCACATCTATCAATCTCCATTTGCCGGTACCCAGTAGAGCGTTTCATTGAGCCTTCGCGGAATCGCTCCAGCAGCAGATTGACGTCTACGCTCGATGATCAACGGCCCTTTCTCCCCATGCGCGCCTGCCTAAGAATGAAGCTGAAAGTAGACGTCTTTGGTCGCTAACGTTTCATTCGAGCCTGGCAGGCGCGGTTCCTTGACGAGGAGAGGGGTTTGCTCTGGCGGCGATCAGTCCAGTCCCAGCACCTTTGCCAGCTCGACGTAATCCAGGCTCCACAAGGTGCCACCGCCCAGTTTTTGGTTGTGCTGGGAACGGAAACCGGTCAATTGCTGGCCGCGCTTGCTCAGCGTACGAGCCATCTCCAGGGGTACGGCGAACGGATAGGCTTCCTCCGGCACCAGCCAGCCTGGGCAGAACGCCATAGCCAAGGCGCGACGCGGACGATTGGAAACATTGGCGCCGCCGCCGTGAACAACTTTCCCGGAGTACAGGAACGCATCGCCTTTTTCCATGACCACCGGGATGGTCGGGGTGTTCTCGATACGTTCACGGTCGTTGAAATCGGGCCAGTTCTGGCTGCCCGGAATGATGCGCGTGGCACCCATTTCCTCGGTGTAGTCAGACAGCGCCACCAGGCAGTTGCACATCACTTCCGGGCCCGCTGGGCCGAGGTTGCGAAACACCGGATAGTTTTCCAGGTCGCGGTGCAAGTACTGGAGCTTTTCAGTGGGCTGGATCTCGATGATCTGTGCTGCGTTCATCCAGTAGGCGTCGCTGGTTTCCAGCATCATGGTGTCGATGTAGGACAACAGGATGTCATGGTCCAGCATTTCTTCGCGAAAGGTCTTGCTGCGGCGAATCAGTTGCGTCACGCGCTTGGTCTTTTTGCCAGCGAACTCCTGCATCCAGTCCGGTCCAGTGTTGCCCGAAGCCCAGTCGGCGACGATAGGGTCCATCTCGGCGTTGAAACGGTCGACCTGGGCGCTAAACAGGCCCTTGATGATGACGCCGCCGTCCTCATCAATGATGCGCTTGATGATCTCGGGTGCGGTACCTGCGGCGACTTCACGCAGTTTCACATGTGCTTGGTTTTGGGGGTGGATCTGGGTGGCGGGCATGAGATTCTCCAGTCGTTTTGGACGTTACGGATTGGCGCAAGGCATGGATCAATATTAGGGCTGCTGCGCTCCACTCAACAGGTGGCTGAAGGCCAAATATCTACGCTTTGGCGGCCACCACATTGGCTGGCGACCACAGGAGTTTGGCCACCGCGAACCTGTGCAGGCGTCAGGCAGACCTGCAACATCTCTTGGAAAAAAGGGCCGTCGTGACGACAGGTTCTACCATTGGCAGGAGATGCTCATGCGCAGCGATATCAGCTTCAAGACAACCGACGGCCTGACGTTGAAAGGCTGGCTTTATGTTCCGGCCGGCGCCGACGGCCACCACCCAGCAATCGTCATGGCGCACGGTTTTACCGCAGTCAAAGAGCAATACCTCGACCGCTATGCTGAAGTCTTCGCCCAGCATGGTTTCGCGGTGTTGGTCTATGACAACCGCAATTTCGGCGCCAGCGAAGGTCTGCCGCGTCAGGAGGCCGATCCACTGTTGCAGGTGCGTGACTATCGCGATGCGATCACCTATGTCAGCAGCCTGGACAACATCGACGCTTCGCGGATCGGTGTCTGGGGTTCGAGCTACAGCGGTGGTCATGTACTGCAAGTTGCTGCCTTCGATCGCCGGGTCAAGTGCGTGTCCGCCCAGGTTCCAGCCATCAGCGGCTCTGCTGATGTGCGCATGGCGGTGCGTCCGGATTTGTTACCCGGCTTGATCGACGCGTTCGAGGCTGACCGCACCGCGCGTTACGCAGGTGAACAGCCGCTGTTGATGGACGTGGTCGCTGAAGACCCTAAGGCTGATTGCGCGTTGCCTGGCCAGGACTCTTTCGACTTCTTCATCGACAGCCACAACAGCGTTGCCCCGGCCTGGCGTAATGAGGTCACGCTCAAGAGCATCGAATTACTCAACGAGTACGAGCCGGGCTATGCCATTGATCGAATCAGTCCCACGCCGCTTCTATTGATCGTCGCTAAAAAAGATACGGTCACGGTTCCAGACCTTGCGCTCAAGGCCTACGAGCGTGCGTTGCAGCCCAAGCACCTGGTGCTGCTCGACTGTCGTCACTTCGACCCTTACCTGAGCGAGTTCGAAGCCTCAAGCACTGCGGCTATTGAATGGTTCAAACGTCACCTCTGATCAAGCCTACTGCCTTTGAAGGAAACACCTATGTCCGCTGCAAAATGGCCCGAAGCCCACAGCCAATCCAAGGCTCTGTATGACCGCGCGAGCAAAGTCATGCCGGGCGGCATCACCCGCATCCTGCCGTGGCAGGAGCCTTTCCCCGTATACGCCGGCAGCGGCTCGGGGGCTTATGTCACCGATGTCGACGGCACGTGCCGGCTGGACCTGTTGAACAATTTCGCTTCGCTGATTCACGGTCATGCGCACCCGGCAATTGTCGCCGCCATTCAGGAGCAGGTCACCAAGGGCACCGCATTCACGTTGCCGACCGAGGCTGAAGTGGCACTGGCCGAAACCATCTGCGCCCGTGCCGAAGGGTTCGAGTGGGTTCGTTTCTCCAACTCCGGCTCCGAAGCGGTGATGTGCGCCATCAAGGCAGCCCGCGCAATCACCGGGCGCTCCAAGATCGTCAAGGCTGAAGGGGTTTATCACGGCTCTTACGACTATGCCGAAGTCAGCCTTGATTCCTCGCCGGAAAACTGGGGTGACGATCCCCAGTCCATCGGTTACTCGAAGGGCACCCCTGAAGGCGTCAAGAACGACGTCGTGGTGATCCCGTTCAACGATGTAGAGGCAGCTGAACGGATCATTCTGGCCAACCGCGATTCTATCGCGGCGATCATCATCGATCCGGCGCCGAGTTACTTCGGTTTTGTTCCGGTGTCTCAAGCCTTTATCGAGATGATTCGTCGGGTCTCGACCGAAATCGGTGCGGTGTTCATTCTTGATGAAGTCATCACCTTTCGCGTACACAGTGGCGGCGCGCAAACCCGCTTCAACATCAAGCCTGACCTGACCGTACTGGCGAAAATCATCGGTGGCGGATTTCCGGTCGGCGCGGTGGTCGGCTCGCGCAAGTTCATGCAGGTATTCGACCACCGCGAAGGTAAGCCGCTGTTGCCATGGAGCGGTACCTTCACCGCCAACCCGATCACCATGACCGCAGGCAAGATTGCCCTGGACCTATACACCCAGGCCGAGTCTGATCGTATGGACGTGCTCGGCGATCGCTTGCGCGCAGGCCTGACCGAGGCGTTTGCCAATGCTGACTTCCCGGGGCAGGTGACGGGCTTTTCGTCGATGTTCATGATTTTTGGTCATCAGCGTGAGGTGCAGGATTACCGCTCTGGTTATTCCAGCAAGGAGGAGATGAAGTGGGTGACTGCACTGCAACGCAATCTGGTGCTTGAGGGGTATCACATTGCCAAGACGGGCAAGGCTTTCCTCTCGACGGTGATGACCGAGGAGGACGTCGATGGCTTTATTGCGGCCACTGAGCGCGCTGCAAAATTGGCGGTAGCGTAACGCTGAAGGTTTAGACAAGTGCGATAAAGGAGGCGCCGAGAAGGCGCCTCCTTTGCTCTCTACCCGCCGCGTCGGTTATTGAGCGGTGTAGGCTCCGTCCACGGTCAGCAGCGAGCCGGTCATCCACTGGGCGTCTTCCGAGGCGAGGAATGTCACGGCCTTGGCAACGTCATCGACATTGCCGATACGCGGCCAAGGTGTCAGGTTTTCAAGCAGTGTCTTGATCTCGGGGTCATCCAGTTCCTGGCGGACCATGGCCGTGGCCAGGAAGCCTGGGCACACGGCGTTGACATTGATTTTGTGCGCGGCGAAGTCGACGGCCAGTTGGCGGGTCAGGTTGTTTACCGCGCCCTTGGAGGCGCAATAGGACGCTTCCTGTGCCAAGCCAACCAGGCCACCGATCGAGGAGATGTTGAC
>NZ_JAMFRV010000671.1 GCF_026224925.1 Pseudomonas sp.
ATAAAATACTCGGTTACCGGCTCTACTTTGCCACCCTTCATAATGAGCCAGTCTCCATGAGTGCCGGTGTAGTGCCATACCAGTCCATCT
This sequence comes from Pseudomonas sp., assembly GCF_026224925.1. Taxonomy (GTDB): domain Bacteria; phylum Pseudomonadota; class Gammaproteobacteria; order Pseudomonadales; family Pseudomonadaceae; genus Aquipseudomonas. The sequence continues at coordinate 91 of NZ_JAMFRV010000671.1, forward strand.
TTTCCGGCAGCTACGGCTAAAGCCGCACGCAGATCGTCGGCACGCCCAGCCTTTGCCAGCGCGCGAATGTGGTCATCTAACTTATTCAGACGCGACTCGAGGTCTTGCTTCACCTGTGCATAGGGTTTTGGGCTAGAGACGGTTACGTGCTCCACTGCGACAACTGACTGGGTGATTTCGGGTTCGGCAGCGACGGCGACGGACCCAAACAGCAGTGAGAGCATACCGCTGCCAAAGAGTGGGAGGTGATTCAAAAAGACTGCATGAAGTTTAATAATAGAACGCATGATTTTTCCTGGATTGGTAGTCGACGCCGGCGCCAACGCACCGGCATGTGATTGGGACTCTTACGCTGGTAACAGAGGTGGATATCGACGTTGAGGCAGTAACGGCGTGCTGGCACTTCTCAGTTTGAACACGCTGACGTCGCGCTCCAAAGTTTGAGCCTGTTCTTCCATGCTTTTCGCTGCTGCAGCTGCCTGTTCAACGAGAGCCGCGTTTTCCTGCGTCATCTGATCCATCTGCGTCACGGCAATGTTAATCTGAGCGATGCCAGCACTTTGTTCGCGGCTGGATGTGCTGATCTCTCCCATGATGTCGGCGGCACGTTTAACGCTATCGACGATTTTATCCATCGTTTTCCCCGCCTCGTCGACATAGCTGGCACCAAGCCCTACTTGATGGACCGACGCATCAATCAGGGTCTTAATTTCTTTTGCTGCTGTTGCACTTCTTTGAGCAAGGCTCCTAACCTCGGTTGCGACAACAGCGAAGCCGCGTCCTTGGTCTCCAGCCCTGGCAGCTTCTACAGCGGCGTTCAGCGCAAGGATGTTGGTTTGAAATGCGATGCCATCAATCACACCAATGATTTCCACTACCTTTGCTGAACTGGTCTTGATGTCTTGCATTGTCGAGACGACTCGATTGACAACAGTCCGACCTTGGAGGGCAACGCTACTTGCCGACATGACCAGGTGATTGGCCTCTTGCGCATGCTCGTCGTTCTGTTGCACCGCCCGAGTGAGTTCCTCCATGGAGCTCGATGTCTCCTCCAGCGTGCTCGCTTGCATTTCGGTGCGCCGCGACAAATCCGCGTTGCCGCTCGAAATCTCGCTCGCAGCGATTCCCATGGTTGCGGTGGAATTTCGTACCCCGGTCACTAGCTGCGATAGATTGCCAATCATCTCTTGAAGCGCTCTCAGGAGTTGGCCTGCCTCGTCTTTGCTAGCATTCTCAATGCGTACCGACAGGTCACCAGCTGCGACCTTACGTGCTGTCTGTACCGCGTGCGCCAAAGGGCGGGTGATCGAGAGGCTGATGAACCACGCGCACACCGCCACGAAGACGACCAACAAGGTCATGAGCACCAGCATCAGGTTGCGGCTAGCGATGTACACCTGTTGAATATCGGTCGCCATACGGTTAATTTGCGCGCGCTCCTCCGCTTGCAGGTCTTTGATGCGTTGGCTATAGAGCTGTGCCGCCGGCACAAATTTATGTTCAATCAAATCTTCTGCTTCCAGGAGCTTGCCTTCCTTTTTTAGACTGATCGCCTGGTCACGAAATCGCAAATAGTCTTTCCTGCGCTGTTGAAGCTCTACCCACAGGATCTTCTCCTGCGGCGCCGTGATGTGTGGTTCGATTTGTTTTTGTAGAGCGCCTGCTTCCTCGGTGCCTTGTTTTACCTCACCGGCGAAGTAGGTCGCGAGTGAAGAGTCGCCGCTCTTCACAATCGCTAGACTTCGCCGGATGCCCGAATGAATGACTCGATACCAGTCGCTAATGAGACGTTCGGTGGTCAACGGGTCTTCGAGCAAGACACGACTTGCGTCTGCGACGTTGCTAAGCCTGCTGATGCCGATTCCGACGGCGATCAGCGCGACGACCAGGACGATACCGAAACCTGCCAACAGGCGCTTGCCTATGCCGAGGTTAATGAAATAGGATTTCATGGTTTTTCTTTCTTATTTGTTGGACTGCGGTCAGCGAAAATGACAACTCTGAAGCTTCTCGTTTTCGGCGTTACTGAAGGGCGATGAGTGCGACGGGTTTTTTCTTTGCGGCCTGCAGGCCGAGCAGGTAAGCAGAGATATTCGTTGTGGGCCTAGCGAACAGTTGCGCCACTATCGGCGGTGGTAAATACCGCTCATGGATCGCTTTGATACTGCCGTCTTTGACCATGGACTCAAGCGCGATAGCGATTGCGCTAGTCGTCTCATTTGGCATGCTAGAGGATGAGACATACATTCCCAACATCGGCGACGGAACCTCGCGGATTGGTACTAAAACCAGTTGATCCGAAATTCCTGCCTGCCGCGCATGCCACAGATAGATCCAGGGTGTCATGACTGCTGCTTCTGCGCGTCCTGCGTCCAATTTCCTGAACACTGTGGCGAAGTCATTGACATGTTCAACGCGGCCTTGCATCAACATTGGCTTCAGCATATCCTCGATTTTTTTACTCATCAACAGTCCGCGCACCCTATTGAGGCGGGTGTTCGGGCTCGCGACAAATTCATCAAGACTGCTGTAGGTGACCTCTTGGCGTTTCAGGAGAACGAGATAGCTCTGGCTGTACGCGTAAGGTAGAAAGACTGCAAATTGGTCGCGTTTCGCGTCCTGAATCATCGTCGCGCTTATGTCGATCTGACCCGCTTCAAGTTCGAGCATCAACCGCACGCTGGGCAGCCAAACAAACGTTACCTTGCAGCCGGTGCGTTTAGATAGCTCCGTGAATAAATCCACGGAAATCCCCTCATAACCATTGTTAGAGCGGAATGATGCATAACCACGGTCGCTGATACCGACACGAATATTGCTAGGGCAGTTCAAGGCCGTTGCGCTCTGCGTCAACAGGCTGCATATTGTGGCTACACCAGCTGCTAGAATCGACATATGAATTTTCATGACGCTACTCCAAGTGGAGATTTACAGCATGTACACAGCCGAAATTCTAGGTGCTGTTTTATGCCGCTAAAGGCGCTGCCTTCTGATGCCGCAATTTGCTGCCGACTGCGGCGGTCAGAATGAGTGCGGCGATTTCACACATCGCACCCACATAGCCCAGATCAGAGACGGATGCTAAACCCAGAGTGATTGAGCCAAGTGCGGCGCCCAGGGAAAAGCCCAAATACATAAATGATGCGTTCAGCGACAAAGCGACGGGCGTACCTTTTGCACCCGCGATTTCAATCAACCCTGCTTGCTGTCCAGGATAAAAAGCCCAATGTGCAATCCCCCACAAGACGACCCCCAGGAGAATTGGGCCAAGAGCCTGTGCTTTAGGAAGCCAATGAGCGCTAACAGATAGCAGTGCGAACGCCGCTGCCATGGCGACCAGTGCGGGTGTAATCACGGACCTGTGGCCGAAGCGGTCTACTGTTTTTCCGCCGATTGCGACACCAATTGCAGCTGCTAAGCCCCAAGTAAAAAGAACGTAGCCAATTTTTTCGCCGTGCAGCTCCGTCGCGCTGGTGACGAACAGAGCAAGGTACGTGTACACGGTATAGGCTCCCATCGCCCAGAGGGTCGTCACAAGCAGAGTCAACAGGACTATTGGCTGCTTCGCGGTCGCTATACGCTCTTGGATGGACGCCGTGGGCAGGCCGAATCCTATCGACTTTGGCAGACCGACAATTAAACCGACTGTTGCCAACAGGGAGAGTATTGATACGCCTGCAAAGGTCGCACGCCAACCAAGGCGCTCACCGAGGAGGGCTCCCAAAGGAACGCCGAAGGCAACGGCGATTGACAAGCCGCCATTTACGATAGCCAAGGCGGCGCCGCGCTTACCTGGGCCCGCGACTGCGCCGGCTAGAGCGTTTGCCCCGGGGACGTAGAGTCCCGCAGAAAAGGCCAGCAATATCCTAGCTGCCATCAAAGCCCAATAGTTTTGAGCTGACCAAGCGAAGAGATTTCCAACCGTAAAAATCGCCATTGTGGTGATCATCAGCCGTCGCCGATTTTGGTTACCGGTGACCGCAGTAAGAATCGGCGAGCTTAGCGCGTAGGCCAATGCGAAGATCGTTACTAATTGACCTGTTGCGACGATGCTGGTGTGCAGGTCTGCTG
>NZ_JAMFRV010000672.1 GCF_026224925.1 Pseudomonas sp.
CACCAGCAACAGGGCCACCATGAGCAGCGTTGTCCCCGCGGGGCGGAGGATGAAGACGCGCGAGGGGCTCATGATGGTTAAGTCCCGGAACTGCTGGCAGGCTTGTTGTTTTGCGGCTGTTGGCCGGGAGGTGCGCCGGGACCATCGTTGGAGGTTGCGGAACTTGCGGCGGCATCCTTGGAAATCTTGACCTCGGCGCCGTCGCGCAATTGGTCGGTGCCGTCGACCACCACAACGTCACCAGCTTTGAGGCCTTTGGTCACCTGCATATGATCGCCGTCGGTAATGCCGGTGGTGATCACCTGCACATGCGCGGTTTGCTTGGGTTGCGAGTCTGAATTCTGGGTGCCGGAATTCTGGGTGGCGGAATTCTGATTGCCGGAATCTTGGTTCGTGGTGACGACATAAACGAAGGTGCCAGGGGCGCCATATTGCACAGCCCGCACCGGCACTTCGGGAACCTGATCGAGGGTTTTCAGGAGCAGCCGCGCGTTGACGAATTCATTGGGGAATAAAGCAAGGTTGCTGTTGGGGAAGGTAGCGCGCAGCTTCACCGTGCCGGTGGTGGTGTCGACCGTGTTGTCGAGCGTGGCGAGCGTGCCAGTGGCAACCACTTTGCTGTTGGTGCGGTCATAGGCCGAAACGCCAAGGTTGCCGCCATTCTGCATTTGTTCGGCAAGGGCGGGAATGTCATCTTCCGGCAGCACGAAAATCACCGAAATAGGCTGTAATTGGGTCACCACCACAAGGCCAGTGGCGCTGGAGGTCTGCACGTAATTGCCAGGGTCCACCAGCCGCAAACCGGCGCGGCCAGAGACTGGCGACACGATGTGGCAATAGGTGAGGTTGAGCTTGGCGCTATCGACCGCAGCCTGATCGTCTTTGACGGTGCCTTGATCCTGGGCGACCAGATACTCCTGATCGGTGACGGTCTGCTTCGCGATACTGTCCTGGCGGCTTAGCAGCAGGTAGCGGGCGAGATCGGATTTTGCCTGCCCAAGAGAGGCGGTGTCCTTGGCCAGAGCCCCCTGGGCTTGTTCAAGCGCGACCTGATAGGGCCTAGGATCGATCTGGGCCAGGAATTGGCCTTGCTTGACCAATTGCCCCTCCTGGAAGCCCACGGACATTAATTGCCCGCTGATCTGGGTCTGCACCGTAACGGTCGCCAATGGCGTTACCGTGCCAAGGCCGGTCAGCACCACATTCATGTTGCCGGTACTGACGCTGGCGACCCCCACGGGTGTGGCTGCGACCGGTGCGGGCGCTTTTTTGGACGGCCAGAAATGATAGACGAGAAAAACCACCAGCAGGATGGCGAGAAGGATCAGCAGCCAGCGTAACCAGGGCCGATGACGCTCGGGTGGCGCGAGCAGCAGTTGTTCGCCCGAATGGGGTGGAGGCAACAGCTTCTGCGGCGGCGATGAAGACGGTGCCTCTGCGCGGTTCCGTGGAACTGTATCACCGCCTGTAGGGTCCATCTGCATCTTCCTATCCGCTCGAAACCTGACGGGCTTGCTCAGTTCGGGACCGCCATCCGTTCACACGTCGCGCGCCACAGGCGGAGCCTGTGGCGACATCGTACTGATGTTAAGATCATCACCAAATGCGCGGCAGTGTGCGTCAATTTATCTCAAGAATTGCGCGTTTCGATGACGAAGCCCAACCAAAAGGTCCAGCGTGCGGCGCGCAGAAATAAATCGGGCCGGCCTTGATGGGTGAGGCCGGCCCTTCGATCACGGGACCGTGTTAGAACGGTGAATCTGCGATCTTCGCCGCCTGGGAATCGGACTTTGGCGGCATACCGCAGGCGAAGTTTCTGGCGTCGTTGCTGTCGCCGGAGCCGGAGTATTTTGCGATCTGCGGATAAGGGCATAACGGCCGCGCTTGAACAAAGCTTGCAGCCCGGCGGGCTCGACGGCATTGATGAGATGATCGGCAAGCTTGTCGGAACGGGCGACATCCTTGTCGAAATCCTCGGTGCGGTAATCCCAATTGGCATCCTGCAACAGCGAGCGAAAGACGATAGGTGCCCAATCATCATGGTTATTGTAGCGCACCGTGGGTCCGGTGAGCGCCACACCGAGCGGCCAGGGCGGATAAATCTGCGCACCGGTGCGCCGAGTGCGAGCGCCCCTCAAGATTTTATCGTAAGCTTCGAGCTGCGGCGCGGTGAGACAATCAGGCGCATCACCTTTTTTGCAGAGTAAAGTTTTGGCATCGAAATGGCAGCTCAGCGGGTCACTGATCAGGCCGTCCTTGACCCCGTCGTCACCGTCGTAATGCGCCACCGCCGTTTGATGGACCATCACCCATTTATCATCGCTAATGTAGACTTCTGGCGTTTTGCTGATCGCCAGATTATTCCAGATCGAACCAGTTTTCTTGAAAGAAAAAGAAGCCAAGTGCAATAAGGACCAGGCAGGAATTTGCTGAAATCAGCCATACCGACGCCTTGGAGCGGGCGCGGCATCATCGCGCGGGTTTCAGTCTTGAGGCCGGAGTCAGCGGGGGACCTTTCAGTTACACTGCCGACGAACAGCGGGCCGGGCAGGCAGGGTTGCAGCGATCAGGGTGCGGGTCCAATCCAACTGCGCCAGCGTCCCTGCCCGGCCGTCATGCGAACTGGGATGGCAGAATTTCCGGGTACGGGCCGATTTGGATGCGATCGGGCGGGTGACGCCGGAACTGCGTGCCGGGGCAACTATGGCTTAGCGGCGCGGTTGCCGCCACCGGCGTTATCCGATATGATCGTCTGACGAAAATGTCAGTTCGAACAATCGAACGGCGGTGGAGAAACGAACCATGTTGCCCAACCCGATTGAAACTGGGACGCCTGCGCTTGCCTCGGCAGAGCGCGGAAAAACCGGAG
>NZ_JAMFRV010000673.1 GCF_026224925.1 Pseudomonas sp.
TTGCAAGTACGACATGCGCTCGCCATAAACGATGCGGCCGGTGACGACCATTGTCAGCGGCAACAAGAAGTAGCCCAGGGAAACATCCAGACCATGGCCATTGAGCGGCCCCCACATGAAGATCCACAGTTGCACCGCCACCAGCGCACTGGTGAGCAACACCCCGAAAATCAGCTTCGGTTTTTCACGCACGCGTTGATGGATCAGTGGGACCCATTTCCAGTCGCCGGAGAGGCAGATGAATAAAGTCATGAAAGGCAGCGAAATGAGTATTCGCCAGCCAAAGATTTCCTGACCATTAAGTGGAGAGAGGAGGGACGCAAAGTAATATAGTACGCCAAACAAGAATGATGCAGATACCGCTAAAATAACGCCTTTAGACACAACAGCCTCGACAAAAACTACATGAATAGAATTAAGGTCAAGGTTATATATAGCGTGCGAGATTACTTACAGGCAGCATTAAAGTGCGACAAGAAAATTATTGCCAAAATTCAACTTTACAGTTGATGCCTTGGCAACAGGATTCAAACGCATTTATATGTTTTTTATTATAGTGCGCAAAGTTCATCCGGCACGATATCGAACCCGACTTTAGTCATTGATAGAAGAACACCCAATACGAGTGCTTCCAGGTAAAACGCTGCAACCGCCAGAAAATGCTGGCCATGGTTGAGTTTTGCCCCTAATCATAGGGATTTCGCCTACACCAGAGCGGGACAGGGCGAATGGTTGTTACGGGTGACGCTTAATTCACAGGTCAAAAGATTGCCATTTGTCCCGAACGGCAAATAGTATAGAAAATGACCGATTTAGTCCAATTAAAAATCACAGGCTGGGCGAGCTTTTATTCGTTCCAACACCCTGGGGTTGTTTAACTTGTCGCTGACAGCTCGAATCGCTCAGGGAAGCTCTGAAGTCGTCAGCTATTGTTGATGCCCTACTTGGTTGAGGTACAAAAGCTGATTCTCCAAGAAATTAAGAATTCAGGGTTGATTGATATTCTCCTTCTAATGCATATGATCCGAGCGGCGTTTTCAGCCGCGAATGGCTGCTTGAAACTCGCCAGCAAGCCCGCTCCGAAAACTTTGTATTTGCTGCATTGACGAGGGTGGCGCAGGAAACGGCCGGGCTCAAGGCCATGCGGCCGGGTATTAAGATCGCTAATGCCCGGCCGCAGGATTTGACTCTTTTACGTCACCACTCGATAGCACGGCTCATACGCTGCGCCGCCCGGAAGCTTCATGCGGTGTTGTGCGACGAACGCTTGCAGGAGGTGGTCCAGTGGTTCCATCACGGCAGCGTCGCCATGGATTTCATACGGACCATGTTCTTCGATCAGGCGGATGCCTTTGTCTTTAACGTTGCCCGCCACGATCCCGGAAAACGCCCGGCGCAAGTTGGCTGCCAGTTCATGGGGGGGCAGGTCGCGGCTCAATTTCAAGCTGGCCATGTTCTCGTGGGTCGGATCGAACGGACGCTGGAAACCTTCGTCAATTCTCAGCAGCCAGTTGAAGTGGAACGCGTCGTTACGTTCGCGACGGAACTGTTTCACTTCTTTGAGCGCGAGGGTCATTTCCCGTGCGACCTGGACCGGATCGTCGATGATGATCTGGTAGCGGCTTTGCGCGACTTCGCCCAAGGTGGCTCCGACAAAGTCATGCAGCTGTTGCAGATACGGAGCGGCGTGCTTTGGCCCTGTCAGAATGACCGGGAACGGCAGGTTCTGGTTGTCCGGGTGCATCAGGATACCCAGCAAATAAAGGAACTCTTCTGCCGTACCTGCACCGCCTGGAAAGATGATGATGCCGTGGCCAACACGGACGAAGGCTTCCAGGCGCTTTTCGATGTCTGGCAGAATCACCAGTTCGTTGACGATGGGGTTAGGCGCTTCAGCCGCGATGATGCCTGGCTCGGTAAGACCCAGATAGCGACCGCCGCTGATACGCTGTTTGGCGTGGGCGATGGTTGCACCTTTCATCGGGCCTTTCATGACACCTGGGCCGCAGCCGGTGCAGATGTCCAGACTGCGCAAGCCGAGTTCGTGGCCTACTTTTTTGGTGTATTTGTATTCTTCGGTGTTAATCGAGTGGCCGCCCCAACACACGACGATTTTCGGCTCTACGCCGGGGCGTAGGGTGCGGGCATTGCGCAGCAGGTGGAAAACGTAGTCGGTGATGCCTTGCGAGCTTTCAAGGTCGATACGCGGGCTGTCTAGCTCGTTTTCGGTGTACACGATGTCGCGCAGTGCACAGAACAGCATTTCGCGGGTGCTGGCGATCATCTCACCGTCGACGAACGCGTCGGCCGGTGCGTTGAGCAATTCCAGGCGCACGCCACGGTCTTGCTGATGGATACGCACTTCAAAACTTTCATACGCCTCAAGAATGGTCTTGGCGTTATCAACGTGGGCGCCTGTGTTGAGGATTGCCAAGGCGCATTGGCGGAATAATTTATAGATGCTGCCCGACCCGGCTTCGCTCAGTTGCTGAACTTCGCGTTGGGACAATGTCTCCAGGCTGCCCTTTGGGCTGACTGAAGCGTTAATTACTTTTCTTGAAACCATTCTGAATTCCTGAAAAACGATGCGACCGAGCCAACAGGAGAGGTCAGTTGCATCAAAAAATGGGCGCCGTAGGTGATCGCGCGGCGGGCATTTTCTCCGGCCGGCGAGCGTGAATGCAAACGGTGTGGGGGACCATCTGTGGCGAGCTGTCTCGCGGCGCAGGAGAAATCGGCAGTTAAAGAGCGATGGACCCAATGGACGATGTGGGGTGGATGCTTTTCGCATCTTACTCCGGCATCGGATGAAACGGCATTATCCCGGTTGATTGATTAACGCTGTAGGTGTGACCCTGTCCAAGGGTGATAATGCCATGCGCTTTAGCCATTACCTTATCTTGGAGTTGGGCAGCAGTGATGTTCGAGATCAAACAACTGGACCCTGAAACCTATCGCCGGCAAACGCGGCGCAGCACGTTAACTATAGCCGTGATATTCGCAGTACTGGCGGTGGCGCTTTCAAGCATCGCGGTGATGCTGTTCGGTGAGCCCGGGGGGGATAATTTTCGTTTGAATGTAGCGGGTGTTGTTGCTGGGCTGGTGCTGACTATCGCGCTGGTGCGCTTTCAGTTTTGGTCGCAGCCGTGGATGGCGCCGGCAGTCTACGGCTGGCAGCTAAAACGCAACCTGATGAGAATCACCAACGTTATGCATCATGTGACGGCTGGCGTGCAGCTCAATGATCCGGCTGCGATGAAGCTGCTGCGGTTTTACCATTTGGGCATAAGCCAGATGCATCAGTTGGACGCGAACTCCAGCGCCCACCTGCAGATGATCCAAGAGATAGATCAGCATCAGCAACGCATGACCGCACTGGCAATTGATACTGATCAGCCGCGGTTGGACCCTGCATGGATTGACGCCGTTAAGCTTCGCGCCTGATTAGCTGCCTTGCGCACCACCAGGCTTTGGCTAATCGCTTGCGAGTTCAAGCACCAAGGTTAAAGGACGCAGGATCAGGCCCTAGACGTTTGACCTGCTCGATGGCGGCAATCGCGGCCATGTCCTCAGCACTGAGTTCAAAATCAAACACGGTGAAGTTCTGCACGATGCGCCCTGGGTTGCTGGACCGCGGTATGACGATGTGACCGGTCTGTATATGCCAGCGCAAAATCACCTGCGCCACAGTTCGCCCGTGGTCGGTAGCGATAGCTTTCAACGCCAGTTGGTTGAGCAGCTCACCACCCTGTCCCAGCGGGCTCCAGGACTCGGTATGAATGCCTTGGGATTGGCAGAACTGAACCAGATCGTGTTGGACGAAATCCGGGTGAATCTCAATCTGGTTGACCGCAGGTTTCACGCCGGTATCGCCAATGATTCGCTCAAGGTGGTCGGCGTTGAAGTTGGACACACCGATTGAACCGACACGGCCTTCTTTGTGCAGTTGGACCATGGCACGCCAACTGGCGGGATAAGCATTCTTGCTCGGCAGCGGCCAGTGGATCAGGTACAGGTCAACCTTTTCCAAACCTAGCAACTTAAGGCTCGCGTCATACGCACGCAGGGTGCTGTCGAAACCTTGGTCGGCATTCCATAGTTTGGTGGTGATGAAAATTTCATCGCGGGGCACTTCACTTTCGGCGACGGCACGACCGACCCCGGCTTCATTGCCGTAAATCATCGCGGTATCGATGTGCCGATAGCCTGCGGCCAGTGCGTCGGTGGATGAGGCGTAGGCTTGCTCGTCGGTAAGCTGCCATACACCAAGGCCCAGTTGAGGGATTTGCACACCATCATTCAGTGTTATCAGCGGAGCGTGTGACATTGATAATAATCCTGCATCAAGAGCGAAAGCGCATGAGCGCAAGCATACGCCCAATAGCTATTCGCCGATGGACGCTCAAAAAACTGAGACTACCATTGGCGCAGCAGGGTTCAACATGTGGGGTTGGAATGCCGTGTCGGTTTATCGCAGCCTTCGGCATCTCCCGTAGGAGCTGCCGAAGGCTGCGATTGGTTCGCGCTCAATTCAGGCTTTGCTCTCGGTGCCCCGAATCGAAAAATTCGCCATGTGCTCAAGCCCTTTGATCAACGCCGAATGGTCCCACTGACTGCCGCCGATGGCCGCGCAGGTGCTGAATACTTGTTGGGCGTTGGCAGTGTTGGGCAGGTTCAGGTTGAGTTCGCGAGCGCCTTCCAGTGCCAGGTTAAGGTCTTTCTGGTGCAGTGCAATGCGGAAACCTGGGTTGAAGGTGCCTTTGATCATGCGTTCGCCGTGCACTTCGAGAATTTTTGAACTGGCGAATCCGCCCATCAAGGCTTCGCGAACTTTGGCGGGATCAGCGCCATTTTTGGCGGCAAACAGCAACGCCTCAGCCACTGCCTGGATGTTCAGCGCGACGATGATCTGATTCGCGACTTTCGCGGTTTGACCATCACCATTACCACCCACCAAGGTGATATTTTTGCCCATGGTTTGCAGCAGCGGCAGGGCACGGTCAAACGTATCCTGATTGCCGCCGACCATGATGCTCAGGGTTGCAGCCTTGGCGCCTACTTCGCCGCCAGATACCGGCGCGTCGAGGTACTGCGCGCCCGTGGCGTTGATTTTCTCGGCGAAGACTTTGGTGGCAGACGGGGAGATCGAACTCATGTCGATCACTACTTTGCCTTCGGTGGTGCCTTGAGCGATACCGTTCTCACCGAACAGTACGGTGTCGACGTACGGGGTGTCGGGCAGCATGACGATGATGAATTCTGCAGCTTCAGCGACGGCCTTCGGGCTGTGCAGTACCTGCGCGCCACTTTCGGTAAGGGAGGCGGGCGGTGTGCTGTGATGGTCCGACAGCAGCAGCGTATGCCCGGCTTTCAGCAGGTTTTGCGCCATAGGCAGACCCATGATGCCGGTACCGATAAATCCGATTGTTGCCATGGTGATGATCCTTTTGTTGTCGATACAGAGGACTTAATAGATCTTTAAATCACGTTATAGGTTTTCAACCAGCCCAAACCGGCTTCGGTGGTGGTCAGCGGTTTGTATTCGCAGCCGACCCAGCCTTGATAACCGATCCGGTCCAGGTGTTCGAACAGGAAGTGGTAGTTGATCTCCCCGGTACCAGGCTCGTGGCGGCCAGGGTTGTCGGCCAACTGCACGTGCTGGATCACTGGCAAGTGCGTTTGCAGGGTGCGGGCCAAGTCGCCTTCCATGATTTGCATGTGGTAAATGTCGTATTGCAGCGCCAGGTTTTTACTGCCGACTTTGTCGCGAATAGCCAATGCCTGACGCGTGGTGTTCAGGTAGAACCCCGGAATATCCAGCGTGTTAATCATCTCCATGATCAACCGCAGGCCAACCGCTTCCAGCTTGTCTGCGGCGTATTTCAGATTGGCGATGAACGTATTTTCGATCAGTTCGTCGCTGCCTTCTGCCGGGCGAATACCGGCCAGGCAGTTGACTTGCGTATTGCCCAACACGTGGGCATAGGCGATGGCCAGATCAACCCCCGCGCGAAATTCCTCGACCCGATCCGGGTGGCAAGCAATACCGCGCTCGCCTTTGGCCCAGTCGCCAGCCGGAAGATTGAACAGCACTTGGGTCAGCCCATTGGCCTCCAGTCGGTCCTTGATTTGCGCCGAGCTGAACTCATAAGGAAACAGGTATTCAACGCCGGTAAAACCCGCTTTAGCGGCCGCGTCGAAGCGCTGCAGGAAGTCGTACTCGGTGAACAGCATGGACAGGTTGGCGCATAAGCGTGGCATGGTTGGCTCCTTGTTCGAAACGGTTGTCAGTCCATCAGACTGACGGAAGTAGGGGCGTCGGCGCGGGACTCTGCGAGCGCCTCGAATTCGTTGATCGCGTTGATTTCAGTGCCCATGGAAATGTTTGTCACGCGCTCCAGTATCACCTCGACAACGACCGGAACGCTGTACTGCTGCATCAATGCATTGGCTTCAGCGAAAGCGGCTTGAAGGTGCGCCGCATCAGTGACGCGAATCGCTTTGCAGCCCAGGCCTTCAGCGACTGCGACGTGGTCCACGCCATAACCTTCAAGCTCCGGCGCATTGATGTTGTCGAACGCCAGCTGCACACAGAAGTCCATGTCAAAGCCGCGTTGCGCTTGACGGATCAGGCCCAAGTACGAGTTGTTCACCACCACATGAATGTACGGCAGCTTAAACTGCGCACCCACGGCCAATTCCTCAATCATGAACTGGAAATCATAGTCTCCTGACAGCGCCACGACAGTGCGGGACGGGTCGGCCTTGGCCACGCCCAGCGCCGCAGGAATGGTCCAGCCCAGCGGTCCGGCCTGGCCGCAATTGATCCAGTGTCGAGGCTTGTAGACGTGCAAGAATTGCGCACCGGCAATCTGTGAAAGACCAATGGTGGTGACGTAGCAGGTGTCCTTACCAAAGAAACGGTTCATCTCTTCGTATACGCGCTGCGGCTTGACCGGCACGTTGTCGAAGTGAGTCTTGCGCTGCAAGGTGCGCTTGCGTTCCTGGCAAGTGTGCAGCCAGGTGCTGCGGTTTTTCAGGGTGCCGGCGATGTGCATTTCGCGGGCAACTTCGAGGAACATTTCCAGGGCAGCGCCCGCATCAGACACGATGCCCAAGTCCGGCATTAACACCCGGCCGATCTGCGTGGGCTCAATGTCGATGTGGATAAATTTACGGCCTTCGCTGTAAACGGAAACGGTGCCGGTGTGACGGTTGGCCCAGCGGTTGCCGATACCCAGCACCAAGTCTGATTCCAGCAGCGTGGCGTTGCCGTAGCGGTGCGACGTTTGCAGCCCGACCATGCCAGCCATCTGCGGGTGATCATCAGGAATGGTGCCCCAGCCCATGAGTGTTGGAATCACCGGTATGCCCGTCAGTTCAGCGAACTCGACCAAGGCAGCCGACGCGTCGGCGTTAATGACCCCGCCACCGGCAACGATCAATGGCCGTTCGGACTGGTTGAGCATCGCCAGGGCTTTTTCCACCTGCTTGCGGCTGGCCCGTGGTTTGACGATGGGCAGCGGCTCGTAAGCATCGATATCGAATTCGATTTCAGCCATTTGCACGTCGAACGGCAAGTCGATCAGCACCGGTCCGGGGCGCCCGCTGCGCATCAGCTGAAAAGCCTTTTGGAACACGTACGGCACCTGGCCCGGTTCCATGACGGTCGTCGCCCACTTGCACACCGGTGCAGCAATGCTGGCGATGTCCACGGCCTGGAAGTCTTCTTTGTGCAGACGAGCACGAGGCGCCTGACCGGTGATGCAAAGGATTGGAATCGAGTCTGCCGACGCCGAATACAGACCGGTGATCATGTCGGTGCCTGCCGGGCCGGACGTGCCGATGCACACGCCAATATTGCCAGCGACTGCGCGGGTATACCCCTCTGCCATGTGCGAAGCGCCTTCGACGTGACGTGCCAGCACGTGGTCGATGCCGCCGAGTTTTTTCAACGCGGCGTACAGGGGATTGATGGCCGCCCCGGGAATCCCGAAAGCGGTGTCGATTCCCTCGCGTCGCATTACCAGTACGGCCGCTTCGATAGCGCGCATGACAGTCATTTGGTAGTCTCCTGAAGTCGATATTATTAGTACCTGAACAGGGTGCTTTTTCGCGGAGCGTTTGAGAATTACTGCTTTAATCCTTTCTGTCGGTATCAGGAGTATCGAATGGACCGCTACACGGAGTTGCACAGCTACGTGCTGGTGGCCGCCAAAGGCAGCTTTGCCGCGGCGGCACTGGTTGAAGGCGTCACGCCCGCGATCATGGGGCGTCGGCTGACCGCGCTTGAAGACCGATTGGGCATCAAGCTGATTCATCGCTCCACGCGCGGCCTGACCTTGACCGAACTGGGCGATACTTATCTTGAAAGTGCCAAGGCGCTGCTGCGGACTTTCGACGACCTGGACGCCAGCGTCAGCGAAAATCAGAGCGCGGTGCGTGGCCACCTGATGGTTTCGGCACCTGCCGGTTTCGGGCGTCGGCACGTGGCACCTCATGCGCCGGAGTTCCAGGCTCGTTACCCCGACCTCAGTTTGTCGTTCGACCTGACCGACAACGTGATTGATCTGGTGCGCGAGGGCTACGACCTGGCGATTCGTATCGGTGAGGTGTTGGACCCCAATTATGTCGCGATCAAATTGTTCGCTAATCAACGCGTGGTGTGCGGTGCGCCGCAATACTTTGCGGCCCAGGGTTACCCGCAGACCCTGGAAGACCTGGCGAAGCACAACTGCCTGACCTTCAACCTGCAAGGCGGACAACACCGGGGCTGGACGTTTCAACGTGACGGCCGGCAAGTCGCGATCAAAGTTGCGGGCAATTTGTACTGCAACGACGGTGAGCTGCTGTTTGATTGGGCAAAACGAGGGTTGGGATTGAGTTGGCGTTCGGTCTGGGAAATTCAGGGCGCACTGGAGAGTGGCGAACTGGTAACTGTGCTTGATGACTACGCGTTGCCCAGCTACGACATTCAAGGGGTTTACCCGCAACAGCATTATCTACCCGCCAAAGTCCGGTTTTTTATTGCCTTCTTGAAGGAGGTCTACAACCGTCCGAACTACTGGGTCGAATCTTGAACAGCGACGGTTTGCCCGGTTAAAGGCAAGCCGCCTGCACTTTTGAATAGCCGTAGCTTGGCTGCCTCAGATAAGGCTGAGCGAGACGGTAGGCAGACCTTTGATTTCACCGACGGCCGAACCAGGCCCTTCGACGAAATACATGCCGGTGTATGAGCCCGCGGTAATCACCGTGTTCTTGCTCAGCGTCAGGCCCTGTCCGGTGTGGTGGTTCACCAGCCACGCCAACAGTCGACGTGGATCGCCTGCTGGATTTGCCGGTTTACCGGGCACGATGTCTTTACCTGCGTAGGTGAAAGCCAACTCCGGTTCGGCGAACGGAAAGTCTTCGCGGTATTCGATGAACTCACCCACGGCCAATGCGCCGTGGTTGAGCAGGTCGCCCAGCGCCAGCAAAGGCTCCACCTTGGGCCACGCCGCGAAACGGCTGGCGACCAACTCAATGGTCGCCGCCATGTAACCGATGCCTTGACGCACTTCTTCGTCGGAATATGCCTCGGCGCGGGGTGCGAAGTCGCGGTTGAAACGAAAGGCGATTTCCAGCTCCAGAGCAGGCGGAAAGTACCCGGCGCGCTCCAGGCTGGCGCCGCTGGGCAGCAGACAGTCCGCCGGAAGCGGCGCGCCCTGAATCGGCCCTGTATGGGATTTCGAGCCGATCTTCCAGCCGCCAGCGCTTGATCCACGCAGGCGCAGAATCTCTCGCTGCAACGCATAGGCAGCCGCTGGGTCGGCAGGTACTTGGTCTGCGGGTATTTCTGCGATGGGCTGACGCTGACGTCCGGCGTCGACGATCAATTGGGCAAGGCTGGACGTTTTAGCGGTGTCAGTCATGGGGGCAATTTCCTTCAACACTTGAATGTGGAACCCGCGCTTGCCCGTTATTAAAAGAGGCTGCGCGGGGATGAAACGGGCTGACTATTTACCGACAATAACCGAAGCCCGACGCCGGTGCTGCTCGTCTGTAACGTCAACGCCAGCGGGCAGGTTAGTCACACACTCGAACTTATTCTCAGGTTTCATGCGGAACGCCAGAATAACCCCGATTGCCATTAGCAGCATGCTACCGACAAAGGGCAAATCCCAACTGCCATAACGGTCGATCAGGTAGCCGGAAACCACCGGAGAGAGAATCGCCGCAGCGGCGGAACCGGTGCTCATGATGCCGCTGGCAGTGCCACTGAACTCCGGCGCGATGTCCATCGGGATCGCCCACATTGGCCCGATCATCATCTCTGCGAAGAAGAAACCTCCGGCCAGGCAGGCCATTGAAATGTACATGTTGTGATTGAACATGACGGGGAGCAGGCAGGCCAAGGTCAGGAACATGCACACCGCAACCATCCAACTGCGAGACTTCTTCAATGATCCGGTTTTGATCAACAGTTTGTCGGTGACTAGGCCGCCGACGGTGTCGCCAATCACGCCAGCAAAGAACACCGCTGAGGCAAACACTGCGGATTTTTTCAGGTCCATGTTGTAGCTGTGCAGGAAGTACTGGGGAATCCATGACAGGAACAACCACAGGGTCCAGCCGTAGCAGAAGTAGACGATGGTCACCGGTGCCATGCGCTTGAACAGGGCTTTCCATGGCACCTTGGGTGCGGGGCCTTTTGGCGGCGGCAATAGTGCTAATTCTGCTGGGGTAATGTGCGGATGATCTTTGGGATGCTCAGTGAAGACGAAGGACCAAATGACTACCCACACCAGGCTGATAGCCCCGCAGACATAAAACGCCATGCGCCAGTCATAAACGGCCATCACAGCAACAATGACCGTCGGTGCTACCGCGTTACCGATACGTGCAGCCGAATGGGTAATGCCTTGGGCAAAGCCGCGTTTTTCTTTGGCCACCCAGCGTGACATGGCGGCAGTTGCAGCAGGGAAGGTCGCGCCTTCACCCAAGCCCAACAGCAGGCGCGCGGCAAGCATCGAGAACAGGCCGCCAGCGAAGCCGGTGAGGATGGTCGCCACGCCCCACAGCAATCCGCAAAAGATCAGTGTGCGGCGAGCACCGTATTTGTCGCTGATCCAGCCACCGATCACCTGGAACACCAGGTAAGGGTAGGCAAAGGCAGAAAATACCAAGCCTATTTGAGTGTTGGAGAGGCCGAATTCCGCGCCGAACCCCGAGGCAGCGGTGCTGACGTTGACGCGGTCCAGATAAGTAATGAAATACATGATGCAGAGCATGAGTAACACCATGCTCGTCGGGCGTAGACGGAACAGTTTCATGACGCTATCTCCATTTTCTTATTGTTCGTGCGATGAAGCACGATAGGTCGGGATAGATCTTTGTTGTTCTAGTGGTTGTTCAATATAGGGGTGTAATCAGGTACCCCTGTAGGAGATGCCGAAGGCTGCGATAAGGTTGGCACGACCTTATCGTGTATCCGGAAAGCGACCGGTTTCCGGTCAAATCGCAGCCTTCGGCAGCTCCTACAGTGTCTTTGTTGTGGGGGGGATTCAAGAGCGACGCAACGGCACATCCTGGGAGCCGAGGAAGTCCATTGCGGCAACCACACCACTGGCTTTGAGCTTTATACCGGCCATTTTCAAGCCCATCTCGCAACCGGTCAGCGTGGCCATCAACGTCAGGTCGTTGCAATCGCCCAGGTGACCAATGCGGAACATACGGCCTTTCATTTTGCCGAGGCCGGTGCCCAGCGACATGTCAAAACGTTCGTAGATGATCTTGCGCACCTGATCAGCATCGACGCCGTCCGGTGTCATGACGCCGGTCAACACCGGGCTGTAAACGCTTGGGTCAGCGCACTGGATTTGCAGCCCCCAGGCGTTTACCGCGATTCGGCAGGCTTCAGCCAGGCGATTGTGACGGGCAAACACGTTGTCCAGACCTTCGCCAAGAATCATGTCCAGCGCTTCACTGAGGCCATACAACAGGTTAGTGCTCGGGGTGTAAGGCCAGTAACCGGTCTTGTTCATCTCGATGATTTCGTCCCACGCCCAGAAACTGCGGGGTAAACCTGCGTTTTTACTGGCTTCTATGGCCTTGGGCGAGACGGCGTTGAAGCTAATGCCCGGGGGCAGCATCAAGCCCTTTTGCGAGCCGGAAATGGTGACGTCCACACCCCATTCATCGTGACGATAATCCGCCGACGCCAAGCCGGAAATAGTGTCGACCAGCAACAGGGCAGGGTGCCCGGCAGCATCAATGGCCTTGCGCACGGCGGCGATGTCGGAGGTGACGCCGGTACTGGTTTCGTTATGTACCACGCAGACCGCTTTGATGCTGTGGTGCGAATCTTCACGCAGCCGCGCCTCGATCATTTCGGGCTTGAGTCCCTGGCGCCAGCCTTCAACGCCGGGCAATCCGATGAACTCTGGCTTCAAGCCCAGGCTTTCGGCCATTTTTTTCCATAAGGTGGCGAAATGGCCGGTTTCAAACATCAATACGCTATCGCCAGCGCTCAGGGTATTGCATAGCGCAGCTTCCCAGGCGCCGGTGCCGGAGGCGGGGTAAATGACCACAGGGTGTTTGGTTTTGAATACCTGCTTGATGCCATCAAGCACCTTCAGGCCGAGTTCAGCGAACTCTGGACCGCGGTGGTCGATGGTGGGGTAACTCATCGCACGGAGGATGCGGTCCGGGACAGGGCTTGGGCCAGGAATTTGCAAAAAATGGCGGCCGGCAGGGTGAAAATCGAGCTTTACCATGGTCGTTTCCTTGTTGTTGTATTTTGAATTCAAAATACCATAACAGGACTTTACGTCACGTCAACAACAAAAAATCATCTTTTATTCAGCATCCATTGGGCCAAAACGCTATAAATGAATTAAGATCGTTTCAGCCATTTGAGGACTTTGTATGCAAGATTCAGATTTCGTTACGGAAAAAGACAGCGTTCGCCAATTACCCAAGGTCGAGCGCCAACGTCTGCATGACACCGTCGTCGAGCACTTGCGCAGCTTCATCATCGAAGGTGTGCTGGAAGCTGGTAGAAAGCTGAATGAGCGAGAATTGTGCGAAACCCTGGGCATTTCCAGAACGCCTTTGCGCGAAGCACTCAAGGTGTTGGCTGCAGAAGGCTTGATTGAAATTTCGCCCAATCGGGGTGCCAGTGTTGCGCGCATGTCCGAGCTGGAAATTCGCGAAGCCTTTGAATTGATGAGCGGCCTGGAAGCATTTTCGGGCGAGTTGGCGTGTGAGCGCATCACCGCCGAAGAGTTGGTAGAGATCAAGGCGTTGCATTACGCCATGGTGGTCTGCAAAAATCAGAACGACTTGCCGGGCTACTACCAGCGTAATCGTGCGATTCACGATTTGATCAACCAGGCCTCGCGTAATTCGGCTCTGTGTCAGATGTATCAGTCGCTTAACTTCAGGTTGCAGGCCCTGCGTTTTCGCTCCAACTATCAGGCCCCGAAGTGGGACCGTGCGGTGCATGACCACGAGCAAATGATCGAGGCGCTGGAAGCCCGTGACGGTAAACGCTTGAGTTCGATCTTGCGCCATCATCTGTTGGAAAAACGCGATGCCTTGATGTTGATGGTTCGTCAGGACGATGAGCATGCACGGTCTATTCGCAACTAGTGGTTTTACAGTTTTTCATGAAGCTGCTACCGATTTCCCGCTACCCTTGCTGCAATCTCACCTGCAGCGAAGGACATCACGATGACCTGGTCGGCCAAGCAATACACGGCTTTTGAAAACGAACGTACTCGCCCGGTGCGGGATTTGGTGGCAGCTATCCCTGATCAGGAAGTGCGGCTTGCCATTGACCTGGGGTGCGGCCCTGGGAACTCTACCGAAGTGCTTGCCGAGCGCTTTCCGGATGCTGCGGTGAGCGGCATCGACAGCTCTGAAGACATGATCGCCGCCGCGAACAAGCGCTTGCCGGCGATACAGTTCGAGGTTAGTGATATTGCAAGCTGGAAGCCTACGCAGCAGTACGATGTGATTCTGGCGAACGCCTCTTTGCAGTGGGTTCCGGACCACGATGTGTTGTACCCGCAGTTGGTCAATCAACTCGCACCTGGTGGCAGTATTGCGATCCAGACCCCCGATAACTTGGAAGAGCCCGCCCACCGTATGGCGCGAGAGATCGCTGCAACCGGGACGTGGGCCAGTAAGATCGGCGGCCAGATGCACCCACCCCGGCATGGCGCCGAATATTACTACAACCTTCTGACCCCACATTGCAGCCGGGTTGATGTGTGGCGAACCACGTATTACCACCCGCTCGGTGGCGGCGCGGAGGCCGTGGTCGAGTGGTTCAAGGGTTCGGCATTGCACCCCTACCTAGGGCCCCTGAGTGAAGCGGAGAAAGCTGAGTTTCTAGCGCGGTATCTAGTCGCCATGAAAGAAGCTTATCCAGCGGCGGCTGACGGCAAGGTGTTGTTGCCGTTCCCACGGTTGTTTGTTGTTGCCAGTCGCTAGGTATTTGTTAAACAGGTAGGCCGCGCGGTGCATCAGAAGGCCGCGCCGCCTGCTAGCGCTCAGAACGGCTTGTCGCCGAGAATCGTCGCCCGATGCATCACTCGACGTTGTGGTCGATAGTCATCGACGGCGTAATGCTGGGTCACGCGATTGTCCCAAAATGCCAGGTCGTTGACCGACCAGCGCCAGCGCACGGTGAACTCGGGTCTGCTGACATGGTTGAATAGCAGCGTTAGCAGGGCAGCGCTTTCTGCTGGCTCCAGTTCATTGATCCGCGTGGTGAAACCGTCGTTAACGAACAGCGCTTTACGCCCGCTTACCGGGTGGGTACGGATGACCGGGTGTGACAATGGCGGATGGTCGCGGCGGGTTTGTTCGTAACGCGCCAAGTCATCCGTTGTGCTACCAAAACGTTCCAGGGGAAATGATTTGGTGAAGTCGTGACTGGCGGTCAGCCCGTCGAGCATGTTCGCCAAGGGCGCGGACAACGCCTCGTACGCCGCGATGCCACTGGCCCAGAGTGTGTCGCCGCCAAAAGGCGGGACCTGTTTGGCGCTCAGTATTGCGCCCAAGGCCGGGGCGGCGAGAAAGGTCACGTCGGTGTGCCAGGAGGCGTTGTCGCGCAAATCAATGATGTCGGTGTCGAGCAGCAGCAACTCGGGGTATTCGGGCACGTTTGGGTAAAGCGGGTGAATGTGTAAATCACCAAAGCCTGCGGCAAAACGAACGTGCTCATCCGGTGTTAGCGGCTGGTTGCGAAAAAATAGAACCTGATGTTGCAGAAGTGCCTGTTCGATCGCCGCGTACTGTTCTGCGTGCAGCGCAACGCTGAGGTCAAGCCCCTCTATTTCGGCGCCTAGCGCGGGGCTGATGGGGGTGATAGTCAGGCTCATGATCTGGCTCGAACGCTGTGCGAGGCGTGCCCCGCGTGATAGGGAATGCAAGGCCTAACGGCCTTGCGATGAACCATCATTGGGGGATGAATTTGGCGCTGACGTAAGACGAATAGTCCGGTAGCACGCTGTCGATTTTCCCCTGTTCCTTGAGGAAAGCCGCCGTTTGCGCGATGTCTTTCACGGTCCCGCCGCCCAATAACTCTGCCGAGGTCTGTTCTTTCGCGGTAGGAAAGTGCGAGCCTTCCAGCAGTTCCGGAATGTCTGCAGCATTGGCCCCAGTAAACCGGGCGATCTTCTGTACCTGAACGGAGTCCGGCGTCCATTGGGCTTTGTGTGCGGTGTAATCGGCGATGGCGTCCAGACTGACCTTGGCAAAGCCGGCAACGACTTCCGGGTGTTTCTCTGCGAAGTCTTTACGTGCAACCCACACTTCGAAGGTTGGAGATCCCCACTTCGATACTTCACCGGCATCGGTAAGGATCTTGCCGGTTTTACGGATTTCCCCCAGTGCAGGCGACCAAGTGAAGGCACCGTCAATGTCGCCGCGTTTCCAGGCCGCGGTAATTTCCGCCGGGCTCAGATTGACCACCTTCACCTTGCTCGGGTCAATGTTCCAATGTTTGAGCGCACCCAGCAGGCTGTAATGCGAGGTCGAGACAAACGGCGTGGCGATGGTTTTGCCGATCAAGTCTTGTGGACTATTAATACCGCTGCCGTTACGCACCACCAGCGCCTCGGAGCTTTTGATTTGCGAGGTGACAATAAAAGCCACAAGCGGCACTTTTCGCGAGGCGGCGGCTGCCAGCGGGCTCGAACCGAGGTTGCCTATCTGTAAATCTCCCGAAGCGATGGCCGCTACCACCGCAGGGCCCGCATCGAAACGCCTCCAATCGATTTTCTCACCGATGACTTTGTCATAAGTGCCATCGGACATGGGCAGTTTGGTAGGGTCAATTCCGGTGATGTAGCCGATGGTCAACGGCGCGGCGTGAGCGCCAAGCGCGAGGCCTGAGAGTGTCAGCGCAGTGATTAATGTGCGAGGGAGCGAAAAGCGCGCCATGGGTAAGCCTTGTTGGATTAAGGGGGGAGTTGGAGAGAAATCAGACTTGAAAAGGGCGGCTTACCCTGGACTGGGGTGGTGTGGGTCACCGAACTCAGAGCATCGGTAAAGACGCGCTATATAACTGTCCGGTCGTCCGGTTAGCAGAATTTAATGCTTTTGAGTCTAAGGGCGAAATATTTTTTTGGAACTAGCTTATAAGGCCGGCGGTGCAGGCGGTGCTGGTGACCAATGCGATCTAATAATTGCGAGATCTATAGCGAAAGGCTTACACGACGAAGTGCGCTTTCGCTCTATGCGCGGTAGTGGACTCGGCGATATTCTTGATCCATCAGCGCAAGTGCAGGAGTGCTTGCGGATTAAGGATGATCGACCATGGCCCGGAGGGCTACCGACAGGATGTTGGGATGGTCTTGGAAAAACCCGCTTCGGCGGGTTTTTTATTGCTCTTGAGAAAGTCAGTTCACGCGGCGGGGGACTGTTTGAACAAAGGATCGATATGAAAACGTCGCCGGTGACCGAGGCGCGGTCGCCGGCGACGCTATGTCAAGCTTCAGCAGTAGCTGTCGACAACACGAACTTCTGAGGTTTTATCCAGCGAGCGCCATTCACGCGTCAAGGTTTGCAGTACTTGACCAATGAAATTCTCGTCGGCTGCAGCTTTTTTGCCGACATAGCCCTGGCCCCGACGGTACATCTTCAGCCTGGCGCGCATCTTCGGGTTGCATTGCTCGAATTCACCTTCCCCGGCATTGGTTGCCAGGCGGTCTATGTGCACGTCTCCGGCATCGCTAACCCAGAGGATGTGGGAATCCAGACTGTCTTTTTTGGATGCGAACAGTTGGGCCAGCTCTTCAATAGTGGGTTGGTTGTTCAGATTCATTAGTATTCCCCTAGACCATTTGTTGATCTGTTTAGTGGTTAGCTCAATGACCATGTGGTCGATCGAATGCACATCGGGCAGGGGTTTGATGAAGGCAGGAAGACGAGCGAACGCTCAAAAATACATCGGGTGACGATAATACGGTCAACCACAAGCATCATGAGAACGTTTCGCCAGCTTTCTCGTCCTTTCGAGGAACGATCCTGCCAGTCAACTTCATCAATCTGCCTTGTGGGCAGTACACATCCGTTAACGACTCGACGGCTCGTCGAGGGTGTCTGGAATACCTTTGCCGGCGCTCCCGATCGGGGAGACAGGGCCATCATGCCGGGCAGAATGGAGGGCGTCAATAGTTATGTAGTGTTTTTTTTAAGGCACTACATAAAATTACAATTGGCCTCCAGAAACTGCTGGAGTGCCTTAGTCGGGGGCTCTCAGGGTTGCTCTACGTCGATTCGCGCCGCTAAGCTGCGCATCGGATCAGGTCCTAGTGTGTACATATAGAACGCTCGTCTATTGGCTCCGCAAAGTTTGTGGATATTGGCGCTGTATTCGGCGGCGAAGAGCCGGTAGTTTTAATCGCGTACTTGCAAGCGCTGCCTATCGCGCAAAATACACGTCAAAATAAGAGAGTCGACCTCATGAAATTTCAACCTTTTGCCAGATCGCTTCTTGCGACGGCACTCGTTATTAGCTGTAGCTGGGCCCAAGCGGCGTCGGTGCCTCCGGTTGCCGCCGAAAATGGCATGGTGGTCACGGCGCAACATTTGGCCACCCACGTGGGCGTCGATGTGCTCAAGGACGGTGGTAACGCCGTTGATGCTGCGGTGGCAGTGGGTTATGCGCTGGCGGTGGTTTATCCCGCGGCGGGTAACCTTGGCGGTGGCGGCTTTATGACCGTACAACTGGCCGATGGCCGAAAGACGTTTCTGGATTTCCGCGAAAAGGCACCGTTGGCCGCCACTGCGGACATGTACCTTGATAAAGACGGCAACGTCATTCCTGACTTAAGCACCAAAGGCCACTTGGCTGTTGGTGTTCCCGGCACCGTGTCAGGCATGGAACTGGCGCTGAAGAAATACGGCACCATGAAGCGCGAGCAAGTTATCGCCCCCGCTATCAAATACGCCGACGAGGGTTTCGTCCTCGAACAAGGTGACGTTGACCTGCTTGAAACGGCCACTGAAGAATTTAAAAAAGACATTCACGACTCCGGTTCGATTTTTCTGAACAAAGGCGAGCCGATGAAGGTTGGCCAGAAACTGGTGCAGAAAGACCTGGCCAGGACGTTGCGGGAAATCTCCAGCAAGGGCACCGATGGCTTCTATAAAGGCTGGGTTGGGCAGTCCATTGTTGCCTCAAGCTACGCCGGTAAA
>NZ_JAMFRV010000674.1 GCF_026224925.1 Pseudomonas sp.
AGTCTTACGAGCGAAGCTGAGAGATTTTCCGCGGCGTAGCAACATGTCCGAAAACAAGCCGCCCAGAACACCACCGAGGAAGCCACAAATGGCCGGGAGCGATGCAATGAATCCGGCTTTCAGAATGGTCATACCGCGTTCTTGCACCAGATAGACCGGAAACCAGGTGAGGAAGAAGTAGGTCAGGGCGTTTATGCAAAACTGGCCCAGGTAAATGCCACCCATCATCCGGTTGGTGAGCAGTTGCCGAATGTAGTCCCACTTGGGGCCGCCGTCTTTCTTCTTGTGCTGATCATCAAGGTCGACTAACCCACCGTTTTCTGCGATGTACTTGATCTCCTCAGCGTTGGCGCGGGGGTGATCCTT
This sequence comes from Pseudomonas sp., assembly GCF_026224925.1. GTDB lineage: Bacteria > Pseudomonadota > Gammaproteobacteria > Pseudomonadales > Pseudomonadaceae > Aquipseudomonas. The sequence goes on from NZ_JAMFRV010000674.1 coordinate 367, forward strand.
GGGGTTATAAATGACTTTTAGCCATACCACTGAAAACGCGATACCCAGCGCACCCATCACGATGAACACGTGCTGCCAGCCAAAGTGATAAACGATCCAACCCATCAACGGCGCAAACAGGGCCGTGGCGAAGTACTGCGCCGAGTTGAAGATCGCTGAAGCTGTTCCACGCTCTTTGGTCGGAAACCATGCCGCTACGATGCGCGCGTTGCCGGGGAAGGAGGGCGCTTCGGCCAGACCCACCATAAAGCGCAGCAGAAATAGCAACACGACAGCGGTAGCGATCCCGAACTCGCCTATGTACCCCTGCAGTAGGGTGAAGAACGACCAGGTGAGGATGCTACCTGCATAAACCTTTTTGGAACCGAAGCGGTCGAGCAGCCAGCCGCCTGGAATCTGGCCCAGCACGTAGGCCCAGCCGAACGCAGAGAAAATGTAGCCAAGGGTAACGGCGTCCAGCCCCAGCTCCTTTTGAATACTGGATCCGGCAATGGAAATGGTCGCACGGTCGGCATAGTTGATCGTGGTTACCAGGAACAGCATGAGCAGGATTAAATAGCGGACACGAGTTGGCTTGGGTTCTTGCATTGTCGAGTGCTCCCACGAATTATTGTTGTGCGGGTATAGGGATCGAAGCGTGTTCGTTCTAGCGTTGTAAGTTGTCGTACAACAATAGCGCTATCATAAACAGATAGCGCTATTATTCAGCGCTTTTTAGGGTGGTTTCAGGTGCTGGTGCGTTCGATCAGCTGGAAACCTGTATCGGTTTGGCTTGGTGACCGTATCGCCGTTGGCGGCAAAGCGATTTAGCAGCGCTTGCGCGACGGCTCGCACGCTCACCAGCGCTCGCTCTCCCCAGGAAAAACAATGTCAAAAATTACCTGCATACGTACGCTGCGCCTGCCAGAACGCCCGAAATTGATCTGGCTAGAGATCGAGACTGACGAGGGGCTAATCGGTCTCGGTGAATCCTTTCGAGGCGCCGCGACTGTCGAGGCCGCGGTGCATGAGCTGATTGCCCCGGGCTTGGTCGGTCGCGACTCGCGGCAGATTGAGGCGATTTCCCTGGAACTGACCACCCCCTATGTTGGGTTCCACAGCGCCGGTGCTGAAATCCGCGCCGCCAGTGCGGTGGACATCGCCCTATGGGACCTCAAAGGCCAGCGCCATGGCATCCCTATCTATGAAGCGTTGGGTGGCGCTTGCCGTGATCGCATTCGGGTGTACAACACCTGCGCCGGTTACGAGTTCAATACACAGCAAGGTGCTCGCCGGGAAATCACCCAGGCGGACATTGCTCAGGGCCCGTATGACGATCAATTAGCCTTCAGTCGCGATGCCGGGGCATTGGCAATCAGCTTGGTGGAGGAGGGCTACACGGCAATGAAAATCTGGCCCTTCGACCGTTTTGCACGCCAGGCGGGGGCTAACAGCATCACGTTGGCCGAGGTTAAAGAGGGGGTTGAAGCGTTCAGGCAGATTCGCCAAGCGGTGGGCAACCAAATCGAAATCATGTGTGAGTTACACAGCCTGTGGGACACCAGCGCGGCGTTGCGCATCTGTCAGGCGCTTGAAGAGTTCGAGCCTTACTGGGTTGAAGACCCTCTGTGCAAAATGGACGATGCCCGAGCATTGGCGGATTTGCGTAACCGCACCCGCGTGCCTATCTGTGCCAGTGAGACCCTGGGCGGCAGTGTCGCTTACCGTGACCTGTTAGCTGCCGGCTCCATGGACTACTTGATGTTGGACCTGGTCTGGTGCGGTGGTTTCACTGAAGCACGCAAGATCGCTGCATTGGCGCAGGTGTACAACAAACCGCTCGCACCCCATGATTGTACTGGGCCTGTTGCGCTGTTCGCGGGCCTGCAACTGGGCCTGCATGCGCCCACGGCCGTGTTGCAGGAGGTGGTTCGGGCATCCTTATCCACGTGGTACGGCGAACTGGTCACCCATCTGCCGGAGATCAAGGCAGGTTACGCCCACGCACCTAAATTGGCCGGGCTGGGCACCGCCTTGCGACCTGAGGTGAAGCAACGTCACGACGCAATCATCCGGGAGACCCGCGGCTGACGCCCGCGCCTACACGTTTGCTTCTTACTGCGCGATAGTATTGATTTAAACCGCAAAGGATCACCTCCGTGACATCACCTGCCACGCCAGATTCAAGCATCGCCGCCGAGCCCGGCATCAGCGTCCAAACCCGTCTTATTGCATTGGTTGTCGCGGTGACGTTTTTCATGGAAAACCTTGATGCGACGGTTATCGCCACCGCGCTACCAAGCATGGCCATTGGTTTTGGGGTTACTTCGATTGATATGAACGTAGGTATCAGCGCCTACCTTCTTGCAGTCGCTATCTTCATTCCGCTTTCAAGCTGGGTCGCCGATCGGTTTGGTACACGCACAGTGTTTGCTGGTGCGATCGTGGTTTTTACGGTTGCATCGTTCTTGTGTGGAATAAGTCAAAACCTTGAAATGTTTGTGTTGGCGCGCGTGCTACAGGGCATCGGCGGGGCCCTGATGGTGCCCGTGGGGCGTCTCGCGGTGCTTCGTAACACAGCAAAAAAAGACTTGGTGAACATGATCGCGCTGATTACGTGGCCCGGTTTGGTGGCACCAATTCTTGGGCCGCTGGTGGGCGGTCTGATCGTCACCCATGCCACGTGGCCGTGGATTTTTTACATCAACGTGCCGTTGGGCATTCTGGCGTTGATTGCCGCGCTGTGGCTTGTGCCGGTAGACCGCGCAAGCAGTGTTCGTACCTTTGACGGGAAAGGCTTTTTGCTGCTGGCGGGCGCCTGCGTTCTTCTCTTGGGTGGCCTCGAGTGGCTCGGAGGTCAGGAAGGCAAGGCGTTGATCACCGGCAGTGCGTTTGTTGTTTGTGGAGTGATCCTTGCCGGGTTGGCTATCCGGCACTGTAAACGTCACGCCAACCCGTTATTGCCCCTGAGTACGCTGTCTATCAAGACCTTTCGGGCCACCGTATTTGGTGGTTCGTTCTTTCGTCTGGCGATCAGCGCATTGCCATTTTTGCTGCCGCTGCTGTTCCAGGTGGGCTTCGGGCTATCCCCGGTGGACGCGGGCACATTAGTGCTGGCGGTGTTCGCTGGCAATCTGGCAATGAAGCCTTTCACAACGTCGATCATGCGTCGTTATGGCTTTCGCAAAATCTTGTTGGTCAATGGTGTGATTGGGATCATTTCAATTCTGGCGTGCGCATGCTTCACGCCCGCGACACCCTTTTGGTTGATCGCTGCGGTGTTATTCGCGGGTGGATTATCGCGGTCCATGCAATTCACCTGCTACAACTCCATCGGTTTCGCCGATGTGTCGAAGAGTCAAATGGGCGAAGCGTCGGCCTTGTTCAGCATGTTCTTCCAGTTAGCCATGGGGATTGGGGTGACCTTCGCTGCGTTATTGCTGCGTTTTTCAATGTCTTTGCAGAGCCATGAAGTTCACCCCCAGACGTCCGACTTCCGGATGGCCTTTATCGGCGTGGCGGTCTTGGGGCTCTTTGGTTTAATAGATGTGATCAGGTTGCCCAAGCATGCGGGAGAAAGCGTGCTTAAGCGTTGATGAGAAAAATACCGTGCATTGCTGGCCCTTTGACTTTGAACATGTTGTCAAAATCGTCGGCTTTTCAGGCGCTTAGGATTAGCCTCATGCGGATTTTGATGTCGACACTCGCAACGATTGTCTTGGTTAGCGTTGCGCTTTGCGCTCAGGCAAGGGAATTGAGCAAGAGCGACCGTTTTGTGTGCAGTTGGGGTGCAGGGATCGCAGGAGGTGCTCAGGCATCAAAGCTCTCTGGAGTTAGCCTTTACGGTGCCCGCAGGAAGTTACAGTACCGAAAGTTCCAACAAAGCTGGATGCGCATGATGGCGATGGGTATCACCGAACAGACATATAACAGTGCGTCGCGGCTCAAGCCTGAAGGCGTTGCGCGGACGTATCACGAAGAGTGCATAAAGCACGAATTGGCGCACAGGTAAATCGCAGTCGTGTGTTGCGCGGTCCATTAGTTGCATGTTGAGACGTCATTCGTCGGATTATTGACGTGTGAAAATGGCGCTGCCTGACTCACCCTCGATCCGGCAACTCGCTCACAAGGTGATTCTGGCCGTGATACTCGACCGTGTGTTTTCGATACCTGCGTCAGCTTGGTTGCTGTTGGCCTCAGCGTTCGCATTGGTTGTGACCCTGCGACTGGTGCCCCGACGCGAAGGGCCGGGACGCCGCGATCTGATCGGTTTTCTATGGGCGACGGTCTGGTGGAGCGGTTGCGCGATGACCGAGAATTTGCCATTGCCAGCGGATTATCGCTTGGTGTTCGGTAATCTCGCCTGGTTCAGCGTGACCTTGGCGCCGTTGCTGGCGTGCTTCCTGTTGTGGTCCAGCACCTTTGGTAGCCGGCGCCCTGTTTCAACAACGCTACGCGCCATTGCGATTGCTGTCAGTCTGGGCGTCTGCCTGGTCGCATTCATCAACCCTGCTCATTCGATGTACCAACAGGTCATCGCCTCGCCCAATGACAACGGTCCCTTGCACTACGTCCACGGACTGTTCTTTTATCTGACTGTCAGCGTGCTTTACATCATCGTGCTGCTGACCATGGCAATCACTGCATGGGCACAGCGCAGGTTGTCTGCCCGACGCCGTCGCATACACGTCGGTATAGTGCTTGCGATCAGCGTGCCGCTGGTTGCGAGCGCCTTTTATGCCACAGGTATGTTGTTGGTCTTCGCCTACGACCCAACCCCCTTTACATTCTTGCTCACCGCGCCGCTGCTGGCTTGGCTGTTGGCATATAACGACCTGTGTGACCCGCTGCCTATCGCGCGTCGGGCACTGCTTGATGTGCTCACCGACTCGGTCATTATTCTGGACAACGACGGGCGCATTGTTGACCTGAACCAGGCCGCCTACAATCTGGCGCAAGTGCCGCCGCGCCCCCTGGGCACTGTGTTTTCAAAGCTTTCTTACTGGCAACAAACGGTCAATTCGTCCCTCGCCCAACCGCGCCAGCCCATTTCGGTTCGCTTGCCGTTGGACCCTCCGCAATATTTTGAACTGACGACGACGGTACTCGAAGATTCGGGCGTCGTTGCCGGACACCTGCTACTGCTGCGGGACATGACCCATCGCCAGGAAACTGAAAATCGGCTGCAAGCCACACTGGATGCCTTGAATGTGCAACTGGCCGACAATTTGGTCCTGCAGGCCGATTTGCATGGGCAGGCACGAAGAGACCCGCTAACCGGCTTGTACAATCGGCGTGAGTTGGAAGAAGCCTTGCCCTCGATCCTCAGCGACGCAATGCAATTCAGCCGTCCGGTATCGGTTGCGATGATCGATCTGGATCATTTCAAACAGATCAACGACAACTACGGCCATGTGTTTGGCGATAGCGTGCTGAAAGTGTTCGCCACCCATCTGTCTCACATTTCACGCAAAAACGATTTGCTGTACCGCTTGGGTGGGGAGGAATTTCTCGCCGTCTTGCCCGACACCACACCTCTTGAAGCGGCCGAGGTCGTGGGTCGCTGGCTGGAAAGCTGCCGCAGCGGCTTGATGGTGGAGGGTCAGCTCTTGTTTATCGCGTTCTCTGCGGGAATCAATGCTGTGCCGACGCCTGAGTCAGACCTCGAAATGCTGGTTGCCCATGCCGACAACGCAACCTATATGGCCAAGCGTCGCGGCCGTAATCAGGTTGTGTGTTACAACCACGCTGATTCGACGACGACTCACTTAGCCGTGTCGGAAACGTCCAATGGCTCACCGATCGCGTAGAAGTGAGCCTTGGCCAAGTAGTTCGAACTTCTTCAGCGGTGTGACTGAAGTGGGGGTGTAGTCTGTGGACAAGCAACCACACTCTTCAAGGACACACCATCATGAAAAGCTTCGACGCAAAGGTCGTCCTGGTGACAGGCGGCTCTAAAGGGATCGGCTTGGCGTGCGCCAAGCAGTTTGCCGCCGAAGGGGCTCGCGTTGTGATCAGTTCGCGCTCGCAAGCCAATATCGACAAGGCTCTGGAGGTGTTGCCAGGCGCCATCGGCTTTGCTGCCGATCTCTCGGACGATGTTGCGGCTGCCGCATTGGTAGAGCGCGTTATACGAGAGATGGGTCCCATCGATGTGTTGGTGAATTCGGCGGGCGCCGCGAAACGCTCACCACCGGATGACCTGACCCCCGCGTTATGGCGTGCAGCCATGGACGCCAAGTTCTTCTCCACGATCAATGTCCTCGACCCAGTGGTTAAGACCATGGCTGCGCGCGGTCAGGGTGTGATCGTCAACATTATCGGTGCTGGCGGCAAGGTTGCGAGCCCGATACATCTGGCCGGAGGTTCGGCCAATGCCGCGCTGATGCTGGCGACCGCTGGACTTGGTAATGCCTACGCCGCGTCGGGTGTGCGAGTAGTCGGCGTCAGCCCTGGGCTCACGGAAACCGGTCGCGTCGCGGAAGGCATGGCGGCAGACGCAAGCCACGCAGGCATTACGGTGGAAGCCGCGATTGAGCGCAGCGTGCAAAAAATCCCTATGGGCCGCATGGCGAAGCCGGAGGAGGTCGCCGACCTGGTGCTGTTCCTCGCCTCAGACAAAGCCCGCTATATCACTGGCATCACCGTCACTATGGACGGTGCGCAGTATCCAGTGGTCGTCTAGCCAACGGATGCTCGGTCGACCTTCCCGGCGCTGGTTTATATGGAGCGGACTTAGCGGTCGACGCTCTGCTGCAAGTGAGCAGGGTAGCGCTCACCTACCACCGTAATGTGCGCAAGTGCGGACTCAATGGCGGTCAGATCTGCCGAGTTCAGCTCGATGGACGCAGCACCGTTGTTTTCCTCAAGGCGGTGCGGTTTGGTCGTGCCCGGAATCGGCACAATCCAGGGTTTCTGAGCCAGCAGCCAGGCAATGGCAATTTGTGCGCGGGTGGCGCCCTTGCCATCGGCTATGTGCCCCAGCACTTCTACCAGTTGCGCGTTGGCCTTGCGATTGTCTTGGTTAAACCGTGGAACCACATTGCGGAAGTCGTCTTTGGCGAACGAGGTGCTAGCGTCGATCGCGCCGGTCAGGAAGCCTTTGCCCAAGGGGCTGAAGGGCACGAAACCGATACCCAGTTCTTCCAACACGGGCAGAATGTCTTTTTCCGGCTCACGCCACCACAACGAATACTCGCTTTGCAGTGCGGTGACGGGCTGGACCGCATGAGCGCGACGGATGGATTGCACACCAGCTTCGGACAGGCCGAAGTGTTTGACTTTGCCCTGTTCAATCAACTGCTTGACCGCGCCGGCGACGTCCTCGATTGGTACGTTCGGGTCAACGCGGTGCTGATACAAAAGCTCAATGCGGTCGGTTTTCAGGCGTTTGAGGGAGGCTTCCACCACCGCTCGAATAGTGTCGGGATGACTGTCGAGCCCCTGCGCCACATTGCCATTTTTAAAGCCGAACTTAGTCGCAATTACGATCTCGTTGCGAAAGGGCGCCAAGGCCTCTCCCAACAACTCTTCGTTAGTGAACGGGCCGTAGACCTCGGCGGTGTCAAAGAACGTGACACCACTTTCGTATGCGCTGCGAATCAGCGAGATGGCAGCCGATTTTTCCATTGCCGGGCCGTAGGCGAAACTCAAGCCCATGCAGCCCAAACCGATGGCCGAGACTTCGAGGCCGCTGCTGCCTAATGTGCGCTTTTGCATGAGTAGTCTCCTGATAAGCATAAAAGATTTGTAGGAGCCAACTTGTTGGCCAAGGTCTATCGGTGCTTTGCCAGGAAAGACGCCTCGCCAACAAGTTGGCTCCTACAGCGGAAAATGATGGCCTTAATAGGTGAGAAACCACTCTATATTGCTGTAGTGTTCTCAACAATCCAGCAAACAGTGCATAGGTAGTTGAGGAAAATTCATAAATGATTCGTGCCGGGCTACCCGAGCTCACTGCCTTTATTGCGATCGCCGAACACCGCAGTTTCAGCGGCGCCGCCCGCGTGCTGGGGGTATCGCCGTCGGCGCTGAGTCATTCCATGCGTGGCCTCGAAGCACGGCTTGAGATGCGTTTATTCAACCGCACTACGCGATCAGTCGCGCTGACGGAGGCCGGCGAGCAGTTATTCCGTGGCGTTCGACCACTGCTCGGTGATCTGGAGAACGTCGTCAATGAGATCACTTCCACGCGCAACACGCCCTCAGGCTCAATCCGCATCAGCGCCTCGGAATCTTCGATCAAACCACTCATTCGTCATGTGGTTCCAGGTTTCCTGGCGGAGTATCCACAGATCCACATCGAGTTTGTGGCCGACAGCAAACTGGTGGATATCGTTGGCGACGGCTTCGATGCCGGCATTCGTGTGTTCGATGACGTGCCGCGAGACATGGTCGCCGTGCGCTTCGGTCCGGACATTCGTTTTGCGGCGGTTGCTTCTCCTGAATACCTCGAACACCATCCTGCTCCTACCGAGCCGAGTGATCTCAAGCAGCACCGCTGCATACGGTTTCGATTTGCCAGCGGCGCCTTGTTCCGGTGGGATCTTGAGCATGCAGGAATACGAACAAGCGTCGACGTCGAAGGCCCCATGACCATGGACAACATCAACCTGATGATTGAGGCTGCACTGGCCGGGATTGGTGTCGGCTGGGTGCCGGAAGCTCAAGTCGCGGACCATTTGACAGCCGGCCGTCTGGTCCACTTGCTGCCAGAGTGGAGTCCTACTTACCCGGGCCTGTGTTTGTATTACCCA
>NZ_JAMFRV010000675.1 GCF_026224925.1 Pseudomonas sp.
CTTCATCGACGTTACGGATACCGACGCGCCCGGTCACTGGCGAACGTATCTGCGTGTAGGACAGTTGCACTTGGGTGGCATTGATCGATGCCTGATTACCCTGCGCGGTCGCCTCAAGCTGATGCACCAGCGCTTGTTGCTGGTCAAACGTCTGCTTGGAAATACTGTTGTCGGTGGTCAGCAAGCGGTAGCGTTTCAAGTCCAGTTGCGCCACATCCAGTTGCGCCTGACTCTGCGCCAACTGCGCCTGGGCTTGAGCCAGCGTCGCGCGAATCGAACGGTCATCAATCGTCGCTAACAGGTCACCAGCTTTAACTTGCTGGCCTTCCTTGACCCACAACTTGGTCAGAATCCCATCGACTTGCGGACGGACAATCACGCTGTGCAGCGACAGCACTGAGCCAATTCCGCTGACATAGCGCGGCACATCTTCTTTGACCACGCTGATGACCCGAACCGGAATCGCTGGAGGCGCTGAGTTTTTCGCGGCAGCTGGGCGGGTCAAGAACCAGCCGGCGAGGGCGACGATCACAACGATGATAGCGACGATAACGATTCTGGTGAGTTTACGCATGCTTGAATGTCGCCGGGTGAGACCAAGGAGAGGGGCGTAATCGAAGGCGTCCATGACAGGTTTCGATCATCCCAATAATCAGCTTGTTCCTTATAGCCCGCCGACCGGGTCAGTACACTGACTGCTAACTGTCAAAATTGTCAGCAAGCGCTGAGTGCTAAAGAAATACCCTTTTCTTGCCGATAAAAAAGTAGAGCGGATTAATGCACATTTGATCAGCTCAGTTGATTGAACGCGTGTTGAAAGGTTGCTGAAAGAAAAGATAGGAAGATTCCTACATGAACTTTTCCTCTTTCTATGACAAGATCTAGTCGGAGTTCTGCGATGACTACTAAAGCCGTAGGCCTTATCCTTTTTTCGATAGTGATTTTGACTTTTAGTACCGAGATTCTGGCTAAGGGCGACGCCCTTAATTTCCACGGACAAATTGTTAACCGTTCGTGCGATGTGCGTGGGTCAGGAGAAGTCAGCGCTTTTAAAAAACCACGCATTATTCAGGTTTCACCGGGTGTCACCCTTGTTTTGGACACTGAAAGCAATGCCTGCAGCGGCGATGTCATGGCTTTCAGTAGCCGCTTGAATGTATTGACCCACGATGATGATTCGACCCTGAGGGTCGTAACGCTGACGTATCAATGACCAATAGCGCATAAGAAATTAGTTTTCGCTCGTTAACTTGGCACATTGAGAATTATTTTAATTCGACCTTTTGCCAATGCTTTGCATTAGAGATATTGGCTGTAAGCCACGGTTTATGGGTGTTTAATGATTATTATGAATTTTCCTACAGAAAACACCCGCTTTACTAGTGCCCGATTCCTAATGAACAAGATGGTTATTGCCTACATCGGATAATGGATAGTCTCGTTATAGTTCTGTTCGTCCAGTGATGGACCAATACGAACGAACACAAGGAATGTATCTGCATGAAAAAGCTTTCTCTCGCATTGGCTGTTTTGAGCGCTGTCGGTCTGGGTGCAACCAGCACTGCTAACGCAGCCAATAATGGCAAAGTGGTATTCAATGGCACCCTGACCAATATCTCCTGTGCAGTCGGCCCTGGCGCCGGGGTAGGCGCAGGTCCTAATGGCGACATCAACGTCGACCTGGGCAACGTATCGTTCACTGATATCGGCGTTGCAAGCGATACCAAACTGGAAACCGCGACACCTGTTCAATTGCTGGTCAATTGCAGCGCGGGCGTCGAGCAGTACGACACCGTGAAAATGCGCTTCGTTGCGCGCTCCGGCAGCGGTCTGGATAACAACGATTCCAAACTCTTGCGCACAACGGGGGCTGCAGATGGCGTGGGTATTGGGCTGCTGAATGCTCAAAATCAGATCATGGACTTGAGTGGCACCGAAACCATCGATAAACCGCTGGTCAAGGATGGTGTAGGCGGTGCCACCGCCGAACTGAATTTCGGCGCTGTGTATGTGCTTAACGGCACACCGACCAACCCAGGCAACGCCGACGGCTACATGCCTTTCGTCTTGGACTACGAGTAATAGCATTGACGGGGTGAGTTGCACTCACCCCGTCACTACCAGTTCCAGGCGAGTGTCATCATGATTTACACCTCTATTCGATACGCTGGCTTTTTGTTAGCGATGGCGATTTGTGCCAATGCCCAGGCGGGCATTGTGCTTAACACCACGCGCATCATTTATCCGGCACAAGACAAAGAAGTCAGCTTTGGCGTGCAAAACAGTGGCGGCGAAATCCTGTTGCAGTCCTGGCTCGAAGCCACTGCGGAGGAGACCGGCGATTTGCCCTTTATCATTACCCCCGCATTAGCCCGCATGCCGGGCGGCAGCAAACAGTTACTGCGGATCGTGTACGCCGGTGCAGACATGCCCGAAGACCGCGAGTCGGTGTTTTGGCTCAACGTGCAAGAGATCCCACAGGTCGCTGCCGAAAACGCGCTGCAGATTGCGATTCGTCAGCGTATCAAAGTGTTTTTCCGCCCTGTGGGACTTCGCGACGCGCCTGAAAAGGCGCCAGAAACACTGCAGTGGCAACTGCGAAATGACGTACTCCACGTGAACAACCCGAGTTCATACCACGTGTCCATGGTCAGACTCGAAGTCCATGACGGCACGGTTCAGGTGATAAAAAAAGGCAGCCACATGCTGGCCCCAAAGCAATCACTGGAGCTGAAGTTGGGCAGGCCGGCAAGCAGCCGACCCTTAAGCCTGACTTTCAATAGCATCAACGATTTTGGCGGACAGGTGGCTTATCTCGCCACGTTGACAGGCAACCAGATGGTCACTGCCACGGTCGCTGCCAAGACTGATCGGCGCTAGCCAATAACGATACCCCCCGATTTTATTTATCGAGCCATCCGAGCTGCGACAGGTGCACACACTCGGCCGGTTTGCGCCTGTGTGAAAGATCCCTGCGGCGCGAAGTATTCCCAGGATTGAGTGATAACAGCACATGGAACGGTACACGCCTAACAGCAAACGATTATTCCACGACCATTTTGCAGCGTGCACATCCGTCAAGCGACGTGCACTTGGTATCGGCATAGGAATGGCTTTGGTATTGCCGGTGCCTGCCAATGCGAATCAGCCCGGCGAGGCTTCGGCAACGTTCAACACGGCCTTTATTCAGGGCACCAGCGAGCCTGTCGACCTTGAAGAGTTTTTACGCGGTAACAGCGTCCTGTCTGGTATTTACAGTGTCGACGTGTATTTCAACCGGACGTTGGCCGGGCGTCGTGATATCACATTTGCGCAAAATCCGGTCTCCAAGCGGGTTGAACCGTGCCTGACGCTGGACATGCTTCAGGGTTTTGGCCTGGATGTTGAACGTTTACAACAGTCAGCCGGCGATGAGCACTCCGTGGCCTGTTTTGATTTGCCGGCACACGTCGAGTTTGCTCGGGTCGAGTACCAACCTAATAGCTTGCGCTTGTTGATCAGCGTGCCGCAGGCGGCCATGGCACGTAGCGCCCGCGGGTATGTGGCGCCGCAGTTGTGGGACCAAGGAGAGACGGCTGCGTTCACGAGTTACAACTTCAGCGCGGTCCGTCGGCGCAATCTGCAAGAGCACACCGACCAGTATTATTTGGGCCTGCGCAATGGTTTAAACCTGGGCGCCTGGCGCCTGCGCAATGAGTCGTCCCTGACTTATGGCGGTAACCAGCCTTATCGTTTTGCCAGTAATCGCACCTATGCCCAGCGGGATCTCACGGCGCTTAGAAGTCAATTGACCCTGGGTGAGGTGTATTCGAACTCGCTGGTTTTTGACAGCGTTCGGTTCAGAGGGGCCGCGATTGATTCGGATGACGGCATGTTGCCCGACAGTGAGCGGGTTTACGCGCCTACGATTCGCGGCATCGCCGACACCAACGCCACGGTAGAGGTCCGGCAAAACGGTTTTCTGCTGTACAGCGGCAGTGTGTCCCCCGGACCGTTCGAGATCAGCGACATTTACCCCAGCGGCTCCAATGGCGATTTGTTGGTGACAGTTGTGGAGGCGAACGGACGAACGCGCTCATTTACCCAAACCTTTGCTGGGTTACCCATCATGGTTCCGCACGGCGCGCTGCGTTACAGCCTGGCGCTGGGGCAGTACGACAGCAGCAGTGATGACCAGGCGACACCGGCGTTCAGCAGCGGGACATTGGTTTACGGTGTGTCTGAGCGACTGACCGGGTTCGGTGGCCTGCAATGGACGCAGGATTATCAGGCGGGCAATGTCGGTGCGGGCATTAACTCGCCGCTGGGTGCATTTTCGGCCGACCTCACGCACTCCCTCAGCCAGTTACGCGAGCAATCTCGGCAGGGACAAAGTTTGCGCCTGCGCTACGCCAACACCCTGGGCATGACCAGTACGACATTTGCGGTGGCGGGTTATCGATATTCCACGGATCAATTTCGCACCCTGGAAGAGCACGTCGATGAGCAGGTCGAGCGCGTGGGCCAAACGCCTATCGGCCGAGCGAAGGATCGCCTGGAACTTAACATCAATCAATCGTTGCCCGCACAGTCTGGCTCGCTGAGCCTGACCGCCAGCGATCAGCGTTACTGGAATGTGCCGGGTAAAACCCGTCAGTTGTTTTTGTCTTACAACGCGGCGTGGAAATCCATCAACTACAGCGTCTCCATCGAACGTAATCAGCAGATGAATGTTGACGGAGACGCCGGCACCGACCATCGAGTTTCCCTGGCCCTGACCGTGCCACTGGGGGCGAGCTCCGCATCGTCCAGGGCCTCATTCAATCTAGTGCGCGACAGCGGCGGTAATTTCAACTCGCAGGCCGGGCTCAACGGCCAGGTGTTGGACAATCGTAATGCCTTCTACTCGGTCCAGGGCGGGCATGACAGCAGTGCCGGTTCGTTTGGCTCGGGCAAGGTCAATACCACGTTGCCGTATGGCCGCTTCGAAGCGGGTTACAGCCAAGGCCGTGATTACGATGCGATGAGTCTGGGGGCTGCTGGTTCGTTGGTCGGCCACCAAGGCGGTATCAACTTTGGGCAACCCTTGGGTGAAACCTTCGCGCTGGTCGAAGTGCCACACGTCAACGGCGCGAAGCTGACCAATTACAACAATGTCGAAACGTCAGCCAACGGTTACGCGTTGCTGCCGTATACGCAACCGTATCGGACTAACTGGGTCGCGCTGGATACCCGCCAGTTAGGGGCCGACGTAGAGATTGAAGATGCCATCGTGCAAGTCGTGCCCAGGCGTGGTGCTGTCAGTGTCGTGCATTTCAACGCATCCATCGGGCGCCGCGTGCAGTTCGAACTGTTGCGTGCAGACGGCAGCAAAGTGCCGTTGGGCGCCAGCGTCGAGGACGAGCACGGCAAATCGCTAGCGGTGGTCGACCCCACCAGTCGTGCATTGGTGTTGATCAACCAAGACAGTGGCGTGCTGCGAGTCAAATGGTCCGATCAAAGCTGTCTGGTAACTTACCAACTGCCGGCAAAAGACCCGGCGCGTGCTTACGAACGCATAAAGGGCACCTGCCAATGAGCGGATTCAAAGGCCTGTTGATGAGTTTTCTCGTGATGGGCGCTGTAGTGGCTCTGGGCAATGTTGGCGCACAAGCGGCTGTTTCATTGAGCGGAACTCGGTTGATCTTCGACGGCCGTTTTCGCGAGGTCAGCATCGAAGCAATCAATCGCAGCAGTCACGAAGTGTTGCTTCAGGCATGGCTCAGTGATGCGCAGGATCTAGACGGTGGATCATCCGGCGATTTGCCTTTTGTCGTCACCCCCCACCTGTGGCACTTGCAGGCTCACGGCCGGCAGGTGTTGCGCGTCTTGTATGAGGGCATCGGTATGCCCATCGACCAAGAGTCATTGCTGCACCTATATGTGATGGAAGTTCCTCCGCGTGTGGAGGGTGAAAACCAACTGAGCATTGCTATTCGCCAACGCATTAACGTGTTCTATCGACCTTCCGGTTTACCCGGCGACCCAGCGCGTACCGCTGAAGCGTTAGTGTGGCGTTTTATCCTGGATGAACAGGGTGCCATCGCCCTGCAGGTCAGTAACCCAACGGCTTATCACGCTTCGCTGCAAAACCTTCGGCTGGAGGGTACTGAGGAAAATTATTCCGTCAGCAATTACCAGCTATTGCCGCCCGGGGTCACCCGCAGCTTGCCGCTCACGGCCATCGAGCCTGGGAAGGACAGGTGGCATCGTCTTTCCTTCAAGGCGCTCAACGATTTTGGCGGCCAGCATGGCTACGTCGCCGACGTTGATCAGCGGGCGGTATTCAGTGCCCGTTCGCTGCCCGACGCCACCCTTTTCAAGGACGCTCAACCATGACCGATACTCGCTGGATTCGACCTCTGTTGCTGGCGCTGCTGCTGAGTCCCGCGACGTGTTTCGCGCTGGTCTGCAAGGAGCAGGGCACCGGGGCTGCGGTGGTTCAAGCCGATCTGGGCAGCACCGTTGCGATCCCTGCGTCGGCACCTCAAGGCACCGTCATCTGGCGCTCGGACCGTTTTAACGTTCAAGTCGAGTGTTACAAGGACGGCTTGCAAGCGCAGCAGGAGGAGGTCTTCATTTACCTGAACCCGGACAACCTGCCGATTGGCCAAGGCATTCGTGCCGGCCTGACCCTGAATGGCATCGACTATGTGCAAAGCAGCGGCCGATTCAGCACCGGGCAGAGCCTTGCGGTGTGTAACGAGGGTGACGCAAACATCAAAGCCTGCCCGCGTCTCACCTTTAGCTTGGCGTTGTCGGTGTTCATTGAGAAGTTCGGCCCTACGCCACCCTCGGGCGTGGCCAGTGATTTGCTGAACTATCGGCTGTTGCAGCTGGACAGTGGGGCAGGCCTCAATCCGCTGCCCGGTTACAACCTCAGCTATGTCATCAATAACCTGAGCGGCTTGAGATTTATTGCCTGTGATGCCGAGTTACAGGTGATCCCGGAAACCGTTGAGTTTGGTGCGATCGGCATTCAGAACGTGGCGGTGGGTCGAGTCATCGACCGGCGTCCATTTTCGTTGGTGACCAACCGCACATGCGACACGCCCTTTAGCCTGGGTGCGCAATTCAAACCGGTGTCGGGCAGTGTGTCAGGTGATTTCCTGATACCGGTTGCCAACGAGGGCGTTGGCATCCGCATCGTCAATGCCAGCACTGGTTCAACACTGCCTTACAACCAGCCTTTCCACCTGGCGGACCTGTTGGGAAACGATTCTTCTGCGAGGGCTGATTTCGACGCCGAACTGGTCTGGCAAACCCCCGCCCCTAAAGCGGGAACGTTCGAGGCTGAAGTCGTGATTGATTTGTTTTATCAATAGAAGGTGATGGGAGGTTACCGGCGATGGCGGCAGGTCGTCGGGGATTCAGGTATGCTGCGCGGCCTGGGCGAGCGCCCATCTTGCACGACGACTGACTTCCACATATTTTGGAGCTTCCATGACTACCCCCGAACACACGCCAGCTCCTGAAGCCGTCGCCGAGCAGGGCGCTGAGAATGCCGCAGGTAAAAAGACTGCGAGCATCCCGGACTTCAAATTTTCGTTTAAACCTGCTGATTTCACTCCAGTGAAAACGCTGGAAGAACCGTATTACAAGAAGTCGGGCAAATCCAGCCACAACAAGATCCCTGGCGCGGCGCCCCATGGCACCCGTAAATCCATGGGCAAACGCTGATTCTCGACCTTGTCTCAGCGCTTACCCATTGTGCTGAAAGCGTTCGCGGTACTGGGTCGGCGTCACGCCCAGCCGCTGGCTGAATATCAGCCGCATGCGACTGGCGCTGCCGAAGCCACAGCGATAGGCCACGGCCTTGATCGCCAGTTGGCTTCCTTCAAGTAAATGACGTGCGGCATCGATCCGTGCACGTTGCACGAACTCAGCCGGTGTGACCTTGGCGTCCCTGACGAAGATCCGCGCAAAGCTTCGCGGGCTCATGGCAACCACCTCGGCCAGCCGCTCCACGGAAAAAGGCTCGGCGATGTGCTCCATCACGTAGCGCTGAATTTTCGCCACGGGTGAGCTGTCGTCTTCGGGTGCGATCAGGTACGGGCTGAATTGAGATTGCCCACCTTGACGCTGCATCACTACCAATAAACGTTGGGCTACCGCGAGCGCAACGGCCGGGCCGTGGTCTTGCGACACTAATGCCAATGCCATGTCGATCCCGGCGGTCACGCCTGCGGACGTCATGAGCGCACCGTCGCGCACGTAAATTCGATCAGGTTCGACGTTGGCCAAAGGAAATTGCTCGGCCAGTTGATGGGCGTGGCTCCAGTGCGTCGCCGCCTGTTTGCCGTCCAGCAGCCCGGCATGCCCCAAGATAAAAGCGCCAGTGCAAATCGACCCGTAACACTCCGCTAGCGGCGCGGCTTTGCGCAGCCAACCGGTGATGACAGGAAGCGCCATTGTCTCCGGCAGCAGTGGTCCACCCGGCACTAGCACTACATCGAATTTATGGGGCGCGTCTTCAATCGATAGTTCAGCACCCAGCGGCATACCGTTCGACGCCATGATGGGGTAAGGCGCGGTGCCGATCGTGACAATGCGGTAGCCGCTGCCTGCCGGGACGAAGCGGTTGGCCTCGGCGAACACATCCAATGGCCCGGCGATATCCAATGACTGGACGCCAGGGAAAACCATAATCGCCACGGTTTTCATGGGTGAGTGTTCACGCCTGTTTTAAGGATATGAAGGTGTAGTTGAGTGGATCGCTGGTTGCCACCTGAGCACCGGCTAATCGCAGGGTATCGGCAATGTCCGGACCTGACACGTGAAACGTCCAGCCCGATTCAATCGAAAGCTGCGGCAGGGCGGTGGTATTGCTGATTTCTTCCACAGCAGCAGCGAACGCCTTCATGTCCGGCAGGTAGGCGGTAAAGCCATCGCCTTTTAACGCGGCAGTGCGGATACCCAGCAGGTTGCAAATAGCGTCCTTGGCCGCGACCTCGTCGCGATCGGCTTGGCGCGATTGCTCGATCAGCGCCACCAGTTGGGTATCGACCACTTGGCCCCCGAGGATGAAGTCCGGCCCCTGTTCCCATGCGTGGGGCGGACAACCCTTGGCTTCGGGGCGCAACGGAATATGCGGGTTGATCTCCATCGGGTAGATACGGCAGACCAGAGGACGGCGATCATAGATGCGGCATAGGTTTTCTGCGTCAAGATTCCGACAAGGCCCGACGTTAAAGGCGGCGAAAGTGATGGCCACGTAGGCGCGGGCGCTGCCGCTGGGTACCAGGCATGAACGACGTTGTGCATGGGTACGTTGCAGCGCCGGTACGCCGTACCCGTCTTCGAGAAAGGCCTCGACCAAAACGATGACATTGCCGCCGTCGGCCGCCCATTGCTTGGCTTCGAACAGCGTCAAGGGGACGTGGTGATCGGTGCAGCACTTGCCGCACCCTACGCAGGAAAACTGAGTATTCATTGAATTGAAAGC
>NZ_JAMFRV010000676.1 GCF_026224925.1 Pseudomonas sp.
ATCGCGCCACGTCTGGACAGTGTGATAAAAACCGGTGGGCTGCCTACTACTTCTGAATTGGCCGGGGCCATACAGATCAGTTATCCATCGAGTCACACGACTATTTATCTCGATACCCTGTTATATGGCCTAGAGCGTTTTAGCGACCGAGAACAGCTTCTTCAAACCTTGCTTGAGCGGTTTGGTTCGAAAACGGAAGAAGTGCCGGAGTTTGAGGATTTACTAGTAGAACAGCCTTTGTTCGACCGCAGGATGTTGGGCATTATCGATTTTCAGGTGAAAAAGCTCGACGAATTGGCCACTCATTTACAGCTGATTCCCGCTCTGCATCAGGTTTTTAGTGCGGTGTTACAACAGCAATTTGATGCAGCAATGCCCAGCGTGACGATCAATACGTCAAACCATATGTTACAGATAGTGCAGACAGCGAAGGCTTCTGACCAAGCCAGTAGCATCATCGGCGTACAAGGCCTTCTTGAAGCCGTGCTGGATGACTACAGCGGCGTGACATTGACGAAGGGTACTGGGCGTCGTTTTATTGATGAGTCCGGTAAAACCCTGACTCAAGCAGAAACAAATTCTTGCCAGCAAGCACTGGCCAAAACGGTCACCGAGTTGCCAACGGCCTTCGTAACTCAGTTGGGCAGCTATTGGTGGTCACCTGTCGGACAGGGCCAGACCCGTCGCGAATACCTCGCTGATGCCTTTGCTGAAGGCTTTCGCCAAGAACTGTACGCGCGCAGGAATGATGGCTTTCTGGTTGTTGACGATTGTCGGCGCGTCAGCACGCTCTTCGATTCCAGGCTTAAGCAGTGGGGCGAGGGCGGTCAAATACAACTCAGCACGCTGACGCTAGAAAATGAAAATTTACAGTATTCCAGACTGGCAGGCGTGTTCGTAATTGAGTCCATCGTGCCCTCGCTGCCGGAGCTGCTGATTTATTCGGCAGAAAAAGGACTGCGCCGATTTCGTGATAGGCCTGAGCTGGACGATTATTTCTCCAGCAGCGATGGACGCGTTGAATTACTTAAATACCTAGCGTTGAAAGACCGAGACTGGGTGGGGCCGACCCAGCTTTTGACCCTGAACTATGAGGCTGTTGACAGTTCGTTGTTTCTGAACTGCATTGATTCGATCATGGTTGTGCAGAACAGTAATATGCTGTTCGCGATCAATCGGCCTAAACCCGAAATAGATCAAGTCGCGGTGATGATTGACGATGCGTTGGATGTTCGCCATTTGATTGATCGTCGCCTGGCACGCTTGGAAGGCCATGATCGGTGGTCTGAAACCCCAGGTGTGTTCGCTGAAACCTGGATGAAAACACCCTCTACGCCGCTTCCGCCGGCTTCAGTTGTCAGCCAAGAAAATCCAGTTACTGTCGAGCCGTCTTCTTGGTCCCAATTGATAAAAATGCTAGACGATGATGCCGCGCTCATGTGGCAAGCGCACCCGGGTGCAGAACTTTGCGCCCGTCAACTGCTGAATAAACAGTTGGCGGTTATCGGTGAAGGTCATCTTGATGCCCAAAGTATCCGGGTGCAATTGTTGGATACAACCGTGGTTCAGCCGACCACGGCGTCGGTTGTTTCAATCTTTGAGGGTGTGGACTTAGTCACGCTGTTTCTTGAGCGTTTCAGCGGTTATAAAACCGTTGCTGTGGCGGCCGACAGCCAGATTAAGATGACACCCCAAGCGTCTTCGGCAGCCGACAGTGTGATGCGGCTAACACCTGAATTGATTAACCGTGTGCTCAATCGAGCGGGATCAGAATTTTCAGCGGCCTTAATCAGTCAAACCACAAAATTCTACACCTGCCGTCTACGGCGAGGTGATAGCCAGATATTTCCAGGGTTGACCTCGTGCGACACGCGGGCGGAGTTGCTGCGTATTGAATTGGGCCTGGAAGAGCACGTCGACAAGTTTGATCTCCAGACTAATCACGCGTTTGAGCAAACGCTGAATTTTCCTGCAAGTGGCTTGCGACGGGTATTTGGTAACGATGCGGTCGAGGTCCATAGCGTCTGGTTGACCTATGAGCCGAATGCTTCAGCCGTGCAAATGAGCAATGTCTTTATGCTCTGCCAGCCGTTGCTTGCAAGCAGCAAGTTTCTTTACTGGTCTTCGCTTCAGGGCATACAAGTGGTTGATACCCTCGTTGCGTTCAAACAAGCGCTGACCGCCAACCTGAATAGCAGTCGTGACCGCGAGAATTGGTTGGAGCTTTTCCCCGAACCGCAAAAAAGTGCCATCCGTACGGCGCTGCAGCGGCCTGAACAGGGTGTGCTTTCCATCGATACTCACCAAGTCGAAGGGCATTTCATCGAGCATTTACAAGCAGTTGAACTCCACCGCCGAGAGCAAGGTGTTGCTGACGCGGTTAACTTCGTGACGCGATGCCAATTTGAGGCAAAACTGTTTTGCAGCGTAGTCAATGCCGCCCAAATAGATGACCACACTGCAATCGCATTGGACGCTGTATCAGGCTCGATTCAATACGCGTTGTTTTATACTCAAATTCCCGACTGGTTGAAAAATGCATCATCGGACGATTTGCAGAGTTACGCGGCTATACTGGAGCGTCACTCTCAGATCAGTCACCCCGCGCATGACTTTTTGTTTGGTATACCAAAATTAGCCGTGTATGCCCGTGAACAAATCGTCAAACAATTGAACGTCGATTTTCCCGACCACTCGTTCGAACCTGACACCTTGAAGGTAACGCTTACGCGGTATGTGGGAACACCGTCGGCTACCGGCCAGACGCCTTCTTTTTTGCCCGCCGCGACTGAAGTCACCACCGAATCATTGACCGGGTTCGCACTCAATCATTTCTCTACGGTGCAGGGCGCGACGCTGTCGGTGTCCTCTGTTCATGACAGCCTAGCGGCAACACTGTTGACGCCAGGGTATGTACGGGGGCTGATTCGAAAGTTGGATGTGGGCTCGCATTACCAACAAATGCTCGCGGAAAAACTGGACAGTAAAGGGGCGGATTACTTAAACCGAAAATCCCTGTTTTTCAAACAGTGGCCCATATTGATGATTGAGTTGGCGCTGCAAAAAAAACTTGAGGGCCAGTTAACCACTCGTGCTTACGACTACCTGTGTGGCTTGATGGAGATGCCAGATACGCTCGCTCGACAGCCAGTCCACGATCAGGACATTGTCTTATGTCCTCTGCGTTTGGTGGCCAAGGTCGGTGCACAGATCGACACGGTGCCAGGGTTTCATGTGATTGGTCCCAAAGACCCTTCCAAAGGCCCCGTAGTCTTGCATTCCATCTTCAATAGGAGTTTTTGCTTCAAAGAATATGTTGACCGTGAAAGCTTGCTGCAAGACATCCGAAGCTCAAGCAGCCTGCAATCACAGCTCATGCAGCGTCTCCCGCCTGAGGTGCAAGCACGTTATGGCCATCACAGCTTCCATCTTCCGCCGTTATGGAGCGTCGAGTTTTACGTAGAGTTTCCGATGTTCTCGTTGGGCCCAGTGACCCTCGATAACGAACCGGTGAAGGGTAATGTCCTTAAGTATTTGTTTGAGGATGCTGTCAACCTACTTCAGGGCATTGCGAAACAGCAGTCAGTAACCACTGCCCAAGCAGATTGGGAGTCGTTCACCTATCTGATGACCCTCGGTGTAGAGCAAACCCTTATTTTTATGCCCAGCGAGCTCAGTTTGCTGATAACGGCCTGGCAAGGTGTTTTGTTATTGCAATCATCCGCTGACTCGGTCGCTCGTCGGGACTGGGGGAGGGCGCTAGCGGAGTTTACGGTTGCCTTGTCGGTTTTTGCGGTCGCTAAACAAGCGGCTGTGGAAGACTCAATGGTCGAACGTCAACAGTCCCATACACTAAGCAAACTCAACTCTTTTTTAGAGTTTTCATGGAAAAACTCCCAGCTGCCTGCCGAAATAAAACTACGTTTAAAGGCGTTTGAAGCATCGGACATCGCGCTCGATGAGCTGCTCAAGGATGACCTGTACAACCTATATAAGCCTCCCCTGTCGGAGAAAACCTATGCGGCTGTTGCCGGTAAGGTCTATCAGGTTCGTCAAGAGCTTGATCGCTGGTACATCGTCAATGATGACAAGATAGGCCCTAACATCAGGCTGAATGCGCAACAGCAATGGGAGCTCAATACGCTGTGGGGTTTGAAGGGCGGAGGAGGATTGCTTACACGCCCTAAATCTCGTTTGAATTCCACCGTACTAGAAGTTGACGCTGTGGTAGCCCAAACGTTCTCCGTTATCGCCACAGGGATACCTGAGATAAAGGTGCTGTATCGGCGTCGCGCGCGGCAGATAGGCCGCGCCCATTCGCAAGCTACCAAGTACCTTGAAACCTGTCTGGATAATCTTAATGTGCTGGCGCCCAACCAAGCGTTGAACACGGAGGCCAATCAAATTATCAGTGATTTTTTTGGTGTATCTACAGCCAGCCCAGAGCTTGTCCTGGCAGTCAAACGATCAGTCAAGGGGGTGTTCAAATCCATCATGCATGCTTCGTTGGCGCCTTACTCTTCATCCCGGTATGTCATTGGGTTGAATAAGCCTGGCCATGAGGCGACGCTTGCTTTCACGCTCAGGACAGACCCGCTTTCGCGTATATTTTTGAGTGAGGGCTTTTTTGAGGTACGGCTGTATCAACTCAAAACGCCAATTCCGGGACGGAGTTTCAAGCGGTCCGCACATTATCGAGCTGCGACCATTATTCATGAAGTTTCCCACCTCAGCAACGATACGCTGGATATCGCTTATTTGGAGTCCACCGCGCCTTTCCTTGATTTAATGGCGGTTGACACGCCGGACCTGGTCAGACTCAGGGATGATGTGGAGGAAATTCAGAAACGTTACCTGTCTCACCAAACGCCAAGTACTCAGTTGTTTAAGCGTTTTAAGCACGGTAGGTGGAAAGACCTCGGCAGTGATGATAGTGACGGTGAAGGCAAGGCGTTCGTGTTGGCCACAACCGGCACCTCAACTCTGGCAGACGCCCGAGTCGAGTTTTTGGCCAATGCCGATAAGCGCGCAAAAATTTTGCTCAACAACGCTGACTCTCTGACCCTATTGGTGACGTTACTGGGCCGGAGACATTTTCCAAGTCAAACCGTGTAATGACGTAACTCGCGGGCAATCAGCAAGCGCTGGATTTCGCTGGTGCCTTCGTACAGCTGAGTGATACGTGCGTCTCGGTAGTAGCGCTCCACCGGATAGTCTTCAAGGTAGCCGTAGCCGCCATGAATCTGCACGGCTTTGGAGCAGACTTTTTCAGCCATTTCCGAGGCGAACAGCTTGGCTTGCGAGGCTTCAGACAGGCATGACTTGCCTGCACTGCGCAGGCGCGCCGCGTGCAGGATCAGCAAGCGTGAGGCGTTCAACTGGGTGTGCATATCGGCGAGCATGTTAGCGATGCTTTGATGCTCAATGATCGGTTTGTCGAACTGCACGCGCTCGCGGGCATATGCCAAGGCCGCTTCAAACGCGGCCCGGGCGATGCCCAACGCTTGCGCTGCGATGCCAATGCGTCCGCCTTCGAGGTTGGACAGGGCGATGCTCAAGCCCTTGCCACGCTCGCCCAGCAGGTTGTCGTCGGGAATGCGGCAGTCGTTCAAGGTAACTGCGCAAGTGTCCGAGGCGCGAATGCCCATTTTGTGTTCTGTGCGATCAACGATGAACCCCGGCGTATCGGTCGGGACCAAAAAGGCGGAGAGGCCTTTCTTTCCCAGCTCCGGGTCTGTCACCGCGAACACAATTGCCAGTTTGGCGCGTTTGCCATTGCTGACGAATTGCTTGGCGCCATTGATCACCCATTGGCCGCCTTGCAGTTCGGCGCGGGTACGCAAGTTATGGGCTTCGGAGCCGGCGTGCGGTTCGGTTAAGCAGAAGCAACCAATCGCCTGACCGCTGGCCAGTTGCGCCAACCACGTGTTCTTTTGCGCCTGTGTGCCGTAGTTCAATACGGGGCCGCAGCCTACAGAATTGTGGATGCTCATCAACGCACCCGTGGCGCCGTCGCCTGCCGAGATCTCCTCTACGGCCAGGGCGTAGGCTACATAGTCAACATAGGTGCCACCCCATTCTTCCGGCACCACCATGCCGAGCAATCCCAGTTCGCCCATTTTCGCGACCAGTTTGTCGTCGATCCAGCCGGCTTTTTCCCAGGCTTGGGCGTACGGCGCGATTTCATTGCGAGCAAAAGCTCGCGCCATGTCGCGAATCATCACCTGTTCTTCAGTAAATTCGAGATCCTGCACGGTCTCAGCCCTCTTGGCCGGTGAAGAAACTTTCGATGTGCTCTGCCGTAAGTGCTTGCACCGTTGGTGGGTTCCACAACGGTTTTTTGTCTTTGTCGATGATCAGCGCGCGAACGCCTTCAATCAGGTCACCATGCTCAAACCATTGGCGGTCCAAGTGCAACTCCAGCTCAAAACACGCTTCGAGGGGCAAGTGACGGCCGCGCCGCAGCATGGCCAAGGTCACGCCCATCGACAGTGGCGAGCGAGTTTCCATCAGGTTGGCAGTGCTCAACGCCCAGTCATGGCTGTTGGCGACGGTCACTTCACGCAATTGCTCGATGATGCTTTGAATATCCGGCAGAGCAAAAAAGTGATCGATGACCGGGCGTAGTTTTTTCAGCGGAGCATCCGGTAACTGTTGCACGGCCATTGTTGCCAGCAGGCTTTGCAGGTCCTTCAGGGCGTTGCCATTCCACGCAAGCGTGTCCAGTTCCTGGTCCAGTTGTGTCAGCAACTTACTGCTCAGGTGCCAATCGGCGAGCCCGCAGTACAGTGCATCGGCTGCGTTGATCTGCACCCCGGTCACGCCCAGATAAATGCCTAACTCACCGGGCACTCTCGACAAAAAGTAGCTGCCACCCACGTCCGGGAAGTAGCCGATAGCGACCTCTGGCATGGCCAACCGACTGCGCTCGGTAACGATCCGCAGATCTGCGGCTTGGGCCAGGCCCATACCGCCGCCTAGAACATAGCCGTCCATCAACGCAACCACCGGTTTGCGGTAATGGTGGAGGGTTAGGTCGAGGGCATACTCTTCGAAAAAGAAGTCCAGATGAACGGTCAGGCCGTTTTTGTAGCTGTCGTACAGGGAGCGGATATCGCCACCTGCGCAAAAAGCTTTATCACCGCTGCCGCGTAACACCACGGCAAATATTTCTTCATCCTGGGCCCAGAGATCGAGCTGTTCTTGCAGTGCGCGAACCATGTCCAAGGTGAGTGCGTTCAGGCCCGCGGGGCGATTGAGGGTTAGATGGCCAATATGATTACGGACGCTGAACAACACCGCATCGGGGTCGCTCTCCGCGTTGGCGTCTAGAGTTTGGGGGGATAAAATCTTACTGCTCATTCGCTATGTCCCTACAACTTTATTGTTCTGCATACCGTTCGACGGGAGAGTGGCCTCTGGATCCTACCAGCGCAAATTTGCAAAAGACAATTGGGAATAATGCAGCAAGCTGTGGCGTTTTTGCTTGGCTAGCACTATGAGGGTGTCAGCCAAAGCATTTGGTAACGGTTTAAACGCTACTTTCAGTGAATTTCTCGACATACAGCCCAGTGGCGCCTCAAAAATGATCTCGTCGCCGACTTGGCAGCGCTCGCGAATGTAGTTGCTCTTCGCCCCGTCAGGCAGCAGGCGAATCAAAAATTGCAGTTGATTGCCAGCGTTCGACTGATTGGCAAATGAGTACGCGCGCGTGGCTTCGGTGACCGGTATCTGCTGCCGCGCATACTGGCCGGGCAGGTAGTCCAGGCGTTGGCCATTTGTGCTGGCGTCCACATGCAAAATCGCGGTGCTTGGCGAGACCTGGCAAATTGCGCTGATCCGACCAGCGCTGCTGGCGAGGGCCAACCGTGCTACATAAGTGTGAAGAAAAATCGAAGTAGAAAGCTGCGTCAGTCTGGATGCGGGTTTGTTCCAGGCGGCCCTGAAAGCCTCGTTGTGCTTCACGAAACTCCACAAGGTCATCGGGGGTGCCGAGGCCCGACACGTTGAAAAAGTCTTCGAATTGGCGGATACGGTTTTCCCGGTCTTTGTCCGATTCGTTTTTCACGCCAAGGCATTGGCTGACGATTTCGGTCTTGTTCCAGGCAACCGGGCGGATGATGCGCAATTGCGAGCTGATCTGATCAAGGAAGAACAGGCTCGGGTAGATGTTCAGGTTGCGCAGCCGGTGCATTGGCGGCGCACTCTCGCAGCGACGGCATGCTGTTTGCTGTCATTAACTGTCATAAGTCCCGCGAGTCCCCGTGATGAATGCAAGGCCGTCCTCAAATCGATGTCCACCACTTTGGGCGCCATCGAATACGGCACTGACGTTACGATCAGTGTCGAAGACGTCGAACACCTGAACTGCTATAACTTGAGTCTTCCCGTCGTGGGGGAGCAAGAGTTGGTACTGGACGGCCATTGCCTGCGCTCTGACCGCGACAATGGCCTAATGCTTTCGCCGGATGACAGTCAAGAGCTGACCATCGGCGGTGATTGCCGCAAGGTTCAAGTTGCAATCACTCGCACCGCCATGGGCCAGCCGGGATATTGAAAGCGCGCTGATAAAGGGCCTGATTCTCGCGCAACCGAACAACTACTCTGAAGAGCTGCGCCAGTTACTTGAGGTTAAATTGCCTTTTTATCTGGTTAGGGCCAAAGCCTTTATTCACGCCAAGGCGCGGGAAGATTTGCACTTGGAAGACATTGAGCAGGCGGCGGGTATTTCAAGGTTCAAGCTGTTCGAAGAGTTTAGAAAGTACCTCGCCATGTCGCCGATGGCGTACTTGAAAAAATACCGTCTTGGCGCGGTTCGCTGGGAAATACTCGAAGACACTTTGGTGCGTAATATTTCTGTGATCGCCATGGACTGGGGTTTCAGCCACTTGGGGCGGTTTTCCAGCGAGTACCGAAAGTTGTTCGATGAAACGCCCAGCGCTACCTTGCAACGCCGGGAAGCTCGTCGTATTCAAGCGTTTTGAGCGCTCAGCGAAACAGGGTGTTAAACAGAATGTGGGTCAAGCTTTGCAGCGGCTCGGTGGTGCGTTGGGCCTTGCCTATCAACATGGCGCCTTGCAGCGAAGAGACAATAAACAGCGCCGTTTTTTGGCATTCAAAATCTTTGCGCAATTCACCGGCAGCAATGGCTTGCTTGAGACAATCAGCAATGAGGCCCTGCAACGACGCGAAAATCTCCACCAACCGGTTGCGAATGATCTCGCTGTGCTCGCTGGCTTCAGCGGCGAAGTTGCCATATAGACAGCCGTTTTTAAGGCAGCCTTTTTCAAGAAACGCTTGGTGCCAATCGAAGTAACTGCGCAATCGTGCCAACGGCGTAAGCGCTTCGTTAAGCAAGGTATCGTCGAGCATCGGTTGGCTATTGGAGACGTAAAGATCGAGGATCTCCAGGCCAAACATTTCTTTGGAAACGAAGTGGTTGGTAAATGACCCTTGCGGCACGCCCGCTGCCTGCACAATATCGCGCACGCTGGCGCCTGCGAACCCACGCTCATGTACGACCTTGAGGCCTTCGATCAGTATTTTGTCGCGGTGTGATGGTTTAGCCATGGCTCGATAATCTGCTCATACACAGTGAAATCTATTTGTCCGTGGAGGCGGGCAACAAGTTGTCTTTCGAGAAGTCGATCAACGCCCTTAGTTTAGGCGATGCGTGGCGAGTTGAGCAGATCCTTGGAGTTGGGGTATTTCACCGATCTCGGTGGGAGCGAACTTGTTCGCGAAGGCCGCGACGCAGTATGTCTGGTGTACGGAGGCGTCTGCTTCCCGAACAAGGCAACGCGCCCCGGTTGGTCCACAGGCTTTCGGCATGGCGCTAGATTCGAGGCAACCCCAGATCCCATAGAGGATCTTCATCTGGCTGCTACAGAAGGACTGTGATCAATCAAGCCATTCCTTGGGCACGTCGCGTTTGAGCATCAGTTGGCATTGTTCGCTTTCCGGTTCGAACACGATCACTGCCTGACCTTTGCCCAGGGCATGTCGCACCCGGAGTACGCGGGTCTCCAGCGGCGTTTCGTCGCCGTTGTCGGTGCCGTCACGGGTGACGAAGTCCTCGATCAAACGAGTGAGGGTGTCGGCTTCAAGTTGGTCGTAGGGAATAAGCATGGTGTTCTCGCATGAATTATCGCGATGCTAGCGCGCTTGCTGGCGGCAGGCTACAACCCATAACGAGCTTTCCGTCAGGGCGACGCGCTATTCGCGCCGCCCGAGGGGCTTCCCAAGGGCTTAGGGTTCGTCGTTGCGTTGGCCGATCAGGCTCTCGACGGGGGGGACGCGAGTGTCGGATTCCATTTGCGCGTCATGCTCGATCTGATGACTGAAACGCTCCAGTGACCCCTTTGCCGGTTGTGCGTCGCTGGCAAATACTGGCGGGCTGAGAATGTAGGCACCTAGCAAACGGCTCAACGCGCTGAGGCTGTCGATGTGGGTGCGTTCATAACCGTGGGTCGCGTCGCAGCCAAAAGCGAGCAGGGCGGTTCGAATGTCGTGCCCTGCAGTCACCGCCGAATGCGCGTCGCTGAAGTAGTAGCGAAACACGTCCCGGCGCATGGGCAATTCGTTTTCAAGCCCCAATTGCAGTAAGTGCCGAGACAAGTGGTAATCGTAAGGCCCGCCCGAATCCTGCATCGCCACGCTGACCGCGTGTTCGTTGGAAGCTTGACCGGGTGCGACCGGTGCGATGTCGATACCGACAAACTCACTGACGTCCCACGGCAGCACGCCCGCCGCGCCAGTCCCGGTTTCTTCGGTGATGGTGAACAGCGGGTGGCAATCAATGAGTGGTTCGACGCCGCTGTCGACAATTGATTTCAACGCGGTGAGCAGCGCCGCCACACCGGCTTTGTCGTCCAGATGGCGTGCACTGATGTGGCCGCTGTCGGTGAATTCAGGCAGGGGATCAAAGGCCACGAAGTCACCGATGTTAACGCCCAACGATTCACAATCAGCGCGGGTTGCGCTGTAAGCATCCAGGCGCAATTCAACGTGGTCCCAACTGATGGGCATTTCATCGACTGCCTTGTTGAACGCGTGCCCGGAAGCCATCAATGGCAGCACGCTGCCGCGAATAACTCCGGTGTCGGTGAACACGCTGACGCGGCTGCCTTCGGCGAAACGGCTGGACCAGCAACCAATCGCGGCCAACGACAACCGTCCGTTTTCCTGCACGGCACGTACGCTGGCACCGATAGTATCCAAATGCGCGGAAACAGCGCGGTCTGGGCTGTTTTGCTTGCCCTTCAAAGTGGCGCGAATAGTCCCGCGCCGAGTCAGCTCAAAGGGAATGCCGAGTTCTTCCAGGCGCTCGGCGACATAGCGCACGATGGTGTCGGTAAACCCGGTCGGGCTGGGAATCGCGAGCATTTCCAACAGGACTTTCTGCAGGTACTTCAGATCCGGTTCGAGGATATTTGCAGGTGTCATGGGGTGGCTCCTAATACGATATAAAACGTGTGCCTGATACGTCGCCTTCGTGAACAAGACTACGCGTTGCGGTTGCTCCCGCCGAATCGCTGCATGGCACGGGTCCAGAGACAATCCGAATCCCGGTGGGAGCGAACTTGTTCGCGAAATAGGCGACACGGTTTAACTGTAAATCGCGTTGTGGCTATCGCGAGCAAGCCCGCTCCTACAGGCTTGGTTGCTGCACGATCAGCTATGCGCAGGCAAACTGTGGGGGAATAACAGGTCTACGAAGCGTTCTGCGGTGGGTTGTGGTTCATGGTTGGCGAGGCCGACACGTTCGTTGGCTTCGATGAATACATATTCCGGTCGATCAGCCGCAGGCACCATCAAATCAAGCCCCACCACTGGAATGTCCAGCGCCCTCGCTGCCCGTATGGACGCGTCGGCCAACACCGGATGCAGGATTGCAGTGACGTCTTCCAGGCAACCACCGGTGTGCAAATTGGCGGTGCGCCGAACGGCCAAGCGCTCGTTCGCCGGCAACACACTTGTGTAGTCATACCCGGCATAGTGCAACGTGCGCTCGGTTTCTTCGTCCAGCGGGATTTTACTTTCGCCGCCCGTGGCAGCGGAGCGACGGCGGCTTTGTGCCTCGATCAATTGGCCAATGGTGTGACTGCCGTCGCCGACCACTTCAGCCGGACGGCGGATAGCGGCCGCCACCACGTCGAAACCAATCACCACCACGCGCAGGTCCAAGCCTTGGTGATAACTTTCAAGCAGCACGCGGCTGTCGAATGTTTGAGCACGTTCGATGGCGGCGTTGACCTCTTCGATAGTGCGTAAATCCACCGCCACGCCATGACCTTGCTCACCGTCCAGCGGCTTGACCACGATGCGTTGATGCGCTTCAAGGAACGCCATATTTTCATCCGCTTCACCGGCCAACTGCTGCGCGGGCAAACATAGACCTGCGGCCTTAAGCGTGCGGTGGGTCAGGCTTTTGTCTTGGCACAGGGTCATGCTCACCGCCGTGGTCAGGTCGCTCAACGACTCGCGACAGCGCACCCGGCGCCCACCGTAGCTGAGGGTAAACAGACCGGCGTCGGCATCATCGACTTGCACATCAATGCCGCGCTTATGCGCTTCTTCGACGATGATTCGCGCATACGGATTGAAATCGGCTTGCGGGCCGGGGCCTAAAAACAGGTGCTCGTTAATACCGTTCTTGCGCTTGATGGCGAAGGTCGGCAGGTTGCGAAAACCGAGCTTGGCGTACAGGCTTTTCGCTTGTTGATTGTCGTGCAGCACCGAAAGGTCGAGGTAACTCAAACCGCGGCTCATGAAGTGCTCGATCAAATGCCGCACCAGCACTTCACCGACACCAGGCCGGGTGCATTGCGGGTCAACCGCCAGGCACCACAAACTGCTGCCGTTTTCCGGATCGTTAAAGGCCTTTTGGTGATTGAGGCCCATGATGCTGCCGATCACCGCATTGCTGCTTTCGTCCTCTGCCAGCCAATACACCGGACCGCCTTGATGGCGTGGGGTCAACAGGGACGGGTCAATCGGCAGCATTCCACGGGTCAGGTACAACGTGTTGATGGCGTGCCAGTCGGCCTCGTTTTGCGCACGACGAATGCGATAACCACGAAAGACTTTCTGGGCTGGCCGGTAATCGCTGAACCACAGGCGCAGGGTATCCGACGGGTCGAGAAACAGTTGCTGCGGCGACTGGGCCAAAACTTGCTGGGGCGCAGCGACATACAACGCTATGTCGCGTTCACCCGGCTTTTCGTTGAGCAGTTCATGAGCCAAGGTGGCGGGATCACGGTAGGTGTGGCCGATGAGCAATCGGCCCCAACCGCAGTGTAGCGCCAGCGGCTCGGCGTCGAGTTCGCTGCCATCTTCGGCGAGGCGCGCCTGCAAACGTTCGTAGGAAGGCGACTGACCGCGTAACAGCCGTTGGCTAAACACGGAGGCATTGTGTTTCATCAATCAAAGTCCTTGTTCGCTGAGCCACAGGTTCAGTGCTGCGAGTTGCCACAGCTTGGAGCCGCGCAGCGGCGTCAGCTGGCCGTCAGGATCAGTCAGCAGGCTGTCGAGCATTTCCGGACGAAACAGCCCACGGTCTTGGCTCGGGTCGAGTAGCAGCTCACGCACCCACTGCAGCGTGTCGCCTTGCAAATGCTTTAATCCCGGAACCGGGAAATAGCCTTTTTTACGGTCGATCACTTCGGCAGGGATCACCAACCGCGCGGCTTCCTTCAGCACCTGTTTACCGCCGTCAGGCAATTTGAACCTGCCCGGTACGCGGGCAGACAGCTCCACCAAACGGTAATCGAGAAACGGTGTGCGCGCTTCCAGGCCCCAGGCCATGGTCATGTTGTCGACGCGTTTTACCGGGTCATCAACCAACATCACCGTGCTGTCCAACCGCAGCGCTTTATCCACAGCCGCGTCAGCGCCCGGTTGGGCGAAATGCTCACGCACGAAATCGCCAGCCGCGTCGTTTTTGGTCAGCCACTTTGGCTGTACGGTAGCGGCGTATTCGTCATAAGTCCGGTCAAAAAACGCAGCACGATAGGCTGCGTAAGGATCGCTGGCGCCGTCGACTTGTGGGTACCAGTGGTAGCCAGCGAATAACTCATCAGCACCTTGGCCGCTTTGCACCACTTTGCAGTGCTTGGCCACTTCCCGCGACAGTAAGTAAAACGCGATGCAGTCATGGCTGACCATCGGCTCGCTCATGGCACGAAACGCCGCCGGCAGTTGTTCGATGATCTCGCTTTCATTGATGCGCAGTTGGTGATGCTGGGTGCCGTAGTGCTTGGCGATCAGGTCCGAATATTGAAATTCGTCGCCACGCTCGCCGCCCGCATCCTGGAAGCCGATGGAGAACGTCGACAAGTCTTCTACGCCGACGTCACGCAACAGGCCAACCAACAAGCTTGAATCGACACCGCCCGACAGCAGGACACCAACGTCTACCGCGGCCCGTTGCCGAATAGCTACCGCTTCGCGGGTGCTATCGAGCACACGGTCGCGCCAGTCTTCCAGAGTCAGTTTGGCTTCATCGGCATTTTGCCCGTACGGCAGGCGCCACCAGACTTTTTGTTCGGACTTGCCCGTGGCATCAATGCGCATCCACGTAGCGGGCGGCAGTTTTTCAATGCCGGCCAGCAGGGTGCGTGGGGAAGGAACCACTGAGTGGAAATTCAAATAGTGGTTCAGCGCGACGGGGTCGAGCATCGGGCTAATGTCGCCGCCTTTGAGCAGCGCGGGCAGGGTTGAAGCAAAGCGCAATCGTTTGTCGGTGTGCGACAAATAAAGCGGTTTGACGCCCAAACGGTCGCGCGCAATGAACAGCACTTCGGTATCGCGCTCCCAGATGGCGAAGGCGAACATGCCATTAAGCTTGGGCAGCATATCGACGCCCCAGGCGTGATAACCCTTGAGCAACACTTCGGTGTCGCCACCGGAATAAAACGTGTAGCCGAGGATTTCCAGCTCAGTGCGCAATTCCGGGTAGTTGTAGATGGCGCCGTTGAATGCCAGCGACAGACCGAGAGAATGGTCAACCATCGGCTGCGCGGACGCCTCCGACAGGTCCATGATTTTCAGCCGCCGATGCCCAAGCGCAACCGGGCCTTGGGAATGAAAACCCCAAGCGTCTGGCCCGCGAGGGGCCAGATTATGAGTAATCTGCTCAACAGCAGCGAGGTCCGCCGGTTGATGGTCGAAACGTAGTTCACCTGCTAATCCGCACATAAGTCCTTACCGGGTTTCCGTTGGGGAGGGCAGACGATTAGTCGCCTACACCAGAAACTGACCAGTGAGATTTGCGAATGTTTTAGATCGTTCGGTTATAAGTGGGCTGAGCGGCAAGCTTCAAGCTTCAAGCTTCAAGCTTCAAGCGATAAGCATCAGCTGTCAGCCGGCTTGTAGCTTGTAGCTCGCAACTTGCAGCCGCTTCCCTTCAATACCCCGTCATCTCCAAATACCCAATGCCTTTCTGATTCCCCGTCACAGTCACCGGCCCTTCCCAATACGGAATTCGCAAGTCCATCCACGCCTTTGGATTCAGCGCAGTTGTAACGATATCCAGCTGTTTACTCGGGATCTTGACTGACCAACGGGTGGGCATTTCATGCCCGGCGACGTCACTGGTGGTCAACGGTGTGAGCTGCATCTGCGAGCCCTTAAGCAATTGCGTCTGCCCATCGGCGTCAATCCAGGTGCCGGTTACGTAGGGGTCGCCGTTCTTTTGCCGCATGCGGTATAGCATCAGTTGCGCACCGCTTTCCAAGTGCACGGAAAACCAGTCCCAACCGGTTTGGTTAGCGGTCAGGGGTTGGCTGCTCCACTCGCGGTCGAGCCAGGCGGGGCCGCTGACGTGATAGGTTTTGCCGTCAATAACCAGACTGCCCGAGGCCTGAAAGTACGGCTGGCTGTAGTAATACGACGCTTGGCCTTGTTCGGATTTTTGACTAAAACCCTGCGCCCCTTGCAGCACTAACGGTTGTGTCGAGGCGAGGTGCAGTTGGTAGCTGAACGATGGCCCTCGGGCGTGCAATTGCATGTCGGCCAGCGGGTTGTCGCTGGCGGATTGGCTGTCGAAGGTCCAGTCGTCGATCCATGCTTTAAACGGCCGTGTACTGACGCCGGCTTGCTCAACGCCACCGCGTGCGTAGCGTTCGGCGGCATAGTGCTGGGTGGCCGAGGTGACTGCTGCGTGGCCCATCCAAATAGTCTGACTGCCCCAGCCAGCTTGGTCGGGGCCTGCTTTTAGTGCGCTGCGAAACAGGGTCCATTGCACGCCGAAATCGTGACCTTGGTCGTCCTTCAGGTTCGCGGTGACATACCACCATTCAATGCGAAAGCCCTGATGGGGGCCGTGATCCTCGGGAAAGCTGAATACTTTTCCGGGGACAACCTGGGCGAATGCAGCAGCCTCGTTGCCCAACCCGGCAAAACCAGCGGCCGGGGCTTTGTCGTCGTCGCAGGCGCTCAGTAACAAGACGCCTAACGCCAGCAGCAACCCTTTAATCTTCATTGGCAAACGTCCTCAGCAGATCGGCCGGACGGCTGCGATACAGTTTGATTAGGGGCCACGCCGAGGCCAGCAATGTCGCCAACAACGCCAGCGCCATTAATTGCGCCAGTTGTGCCGGGAATATCTGTAAGGGTAAGCGCCAACCGAAGGCCTGCACGTTGATCACCGCGTCCAGACACCACGCCAGCAACAGCCCTAGCGGCAACGCCAGCACCAGCGTCAGCACTGCCAGCAGCCAGGTTTGCCCCAGGTTGAGCAGCATCAGTTGCCGTCGGGTGACTCCCAGAGCCCACAGCGGCGCCAGTTGCCCGAGACGGCTTTGGCTCTGAGTCAGCAAGCTGATGAACAGTGCAACACCGGCTACCCCCAGTGTCAGGCTGTTGAGCGCGGCGGTGGCGGCAAACGTGCGTTCAAAGACTTGTGTTGACCAGCCTTTGAGTTGGGTTTGATCAACGATACGACTGTCATCCAGAGAGAAGCGCGCTTGAAGTTCCCGCACCAGCGAGGGCACTGCTGTCGGTGCAATGCGCAGGTTGAATCGGTTGGGCGAAAGCTGTGGCCAGTAGCGCAGTAAGTGTTGCGCGTTGACCAGCAAGTGGCCCTTGGGATTACCGTAATCGGCATAGATCGCGACGATTCGCGGCGACCACTGACCTTGGGGCGTGGGGATCGTCAGGTGATCGCCGACACCGACTTTCAATCGTCGCGCCAGTTGTTCGCTGAGCATCAGCGTGTCGTCCTGCGTCAACTGATCCCAAGGGTCGCCCGATGCCGACTCCAGCAGCGGCCAGTGTTGACGATAAGTCGAGTGGTCGATTACCCCAAACAAATCCGCCGGCCAGCCCTGCAACTGAACTGAGACTTGCCAGTTAGGCAGCACCGCAGTGACCGAGGGTTGTTGGCTGAGCCAGGTTTGCAGGTCACGTGCCTGTGCGGGGTCAGTAGGGTTGAGGTACAGCTCGGCGGTCAACCGCTGCTCCAGCCAGTGGGTGAATGTCTGGCGAAAGCCGGAGGTCATACTGCCCGCGCCAATATTGGCTGAAAGGGCCAGCAGCAGTGCCATCAATGCCAGGCTCAAGGCGGGTAATTGCTGGCGGCAATCAGCCAGAAACCATTGACCGAGTACCGACCGGCTGTGGCTCAGCAAGCGGTTGAGCAGGCCGTTGAGTAACACCGGTAATTCCAGTGCGGCGCCCAACAGCAGGGTGCCCATCAGCACAAAACCACTGGTGAGGCTGTCGCCGAAAAACAACGCGATCAGCGCCACGCTAATCGCCAGTGCGGCGACCCAGGCCTGACGACGCAACCAGTGGCTGTGGGCTTGGTGCCAGGCTTGTGCATTGGCCAGCGCCAACAACGGCATGCGTGCCGCGCGCAACAGGCTGTTGGCGCCAGCGAGCAACGCGCCGAGCAAACTCAAACCAACGCCGCTGGCCCACCACCAGGGGCTCAAGCTAAGCTGCCCGGCCACTTCGGCGCCGTATAACCCGCGCAGGCTGGCGGCGACATCGGGCAGCAAAATGCTCGCGAGAAAGTAACCGCTGATGACCCCGGCGATGCCGCCGAGCAGGGCCAGGCAACCCAGCTCGACACCCAGGCTGATGATCAATAAGCGTGCACTGACCCCGCAGGCGCGCAGGGTTCTCAGCAGTCCACGGCGTTGCTCCAGGGCTAGGCCGATGGCCGCATGCACGATGAACAATCCCACCACGAACGACAGAAATCCCAGGGCGTCGAGGTTCAGGTGAAAACTCTCGGTCAGGCGCGCCAGATTATTTTCTTCACCACTGGTTTTCAGCACCAATTGCCCGGCTACATCGGCGGGCAATACCGGCTTGCTGGCGGCGAATGCCTTGGGCAGCAACAAGCGTGTTACCTGCTGCGGCAGGCCCAGCAATTGCTGCGCGAAGCCTATATCCACCAGTAACAAACCGGGCGCCATGTCGGCTTGACTGTGTAGCGGCGGCAAGGCTTGCCCGCTTTCAGTCAGCGGCGTGTCACCTTCTTTTAAACCCAGGGTCTCTAAGGTCTGCGGCGCAATCCAAGTGCTGCCCGGCGCGCTGAAAAAACCGATCATCTGCGCGATGTCCAAGGACTTGCCCGCCACCGCCGAGCCGCCGGGCAACGACAGCGGTTCGATGCCCATCAATTGCAGGCGTTGGTCTTCATGGCCCTTGAGGGTCAGGCGCGCTTGCAGTACCGGCGACACCGGCCAACCGGCGCGGCGCAGGTTGACGAACAGCGCTTGTGGAAACGTCGCACCGTTAGGTGCGCTGAGGCTGGCCTGAGGTTCGCCGCCGATCAATTGACTGGCGCGAGCATAACTTTCCCGCGCCTGGCTGTTCAGCGCCTGCACGCCGGTGAGCAAACTGGTCGCTAGCCACAGCCCGGTGAGTACGCTGAAAAATTGCACCGGGTGCCGACGCCAATGGCTCAGCAGCGCACGCAGTGTCCAATAGAAAACTCGCACTTCAGCGCGCGCCTGCGCTGGCCAGACGCCCGCCGTGCAACACCACTTTGCTCGCCAATCGCGCTGCAATGCGCGGGCTGTGGGTAACCATCAGCAGACTGGTGGGGCTGTCGTTCAATAGATCCAAGAGGAGTTGCAGAACTTCGTCACTGGTGGCTTCGTCCAGATTGCCGGTGGGTTCGTCAGCCAATAGCAGACCGGGGCGCGAGGCGAGGGCGCGGCCAAGCGCGACGCGTTGCTGCTGACCACCGGACAGTTGTTCCGGGTAACGTTTGAGCAATTCGCCGAGCCCCAACCGCTCGATCAATTGTGCTTGCCAGCCTGCATCGTAACGCCCTGCAAGGCGCGCCTGAAATGCCAGGTTGTCTTCAACTTTGAGGCTGCTGATGAGGTTGAACTGTTGAAACACCAGACCGATTTCGGTACGCCGCCAGTTGGCGAGCTGGGTTTCATTCATCTGATCCAGTCGATGCCCGCCGATGCGGATCATGCCGCGGTCGACGTTGTCCAGGCCGGCGACCAAGTGCAATAAAGTGCTTTTGCCGCTGCCTGATTCTCCCATCAGCGCCAGGCTGCTGCCGTGTTCGAGGTTTAGATCAACTCCCTGCAATACCGCCAACGGGCCTTGCGGTGTGGCGTAGCTTTTGTACACGGCTTGCACTTGCAGCATGAGGTTGGCCTGGGGAGTGAGGTGGGCAGAGGATAGCTGCTATGGCATTTGCTGGCATTGATTATGGTGCGTCTACCCGACCTTTGTGGTTGCTGAACCTCATGCTTTACCGCGTATCAACCCGCGCAACGCAAACCGGTTTGGGTGGCAGGCTTCGGCGACGCTGCGGGGCAGCGGCAGGGGTTCGTTGTCGAGCCAGGCGGCGAGCAGTTCACCCGACAATGGCGCGGTGATCAGGCCGCGTGAGCCGTGGCCGCTGTTGATGTACAAGCCGTCGAGCCATGGGCATTCGACGTCCGGCACCTGACGCGCGTCTTTACCCAGTACGGCATAGGACTCGACGAACGCTTCTTTATCCGCCAGCGGGCCAACGATGGGCAGGTAGTCCGGGCTGGTGCAGCGAAATCCAGCAAAGCCCAGCAACGCTTCAGGCGGCAGGCTATCTGCGCCGAGACGTTCCACTAGATCCGTCGAAATCTCCTGCAGCAATTGCAGGTTATCCAAATGGTCAGCCGTGGTCGGCGTCAGGTCATCGCTTTTGAAATTGAAACTGGCGCCCAAGGTGTGCTCACCGCAGCGTGCCGGTGCGATGTAGCCTTCGGCGCAGACCACGATGTTCAACGCCGAACTCGCCGGGGTTTCGCTCAGGCGGGTGATCTGCCCACGAATGCGTTTCAACGGTAACTCGGCACTGGCCGGGAAGCGTTTGACTTCGGCCGCTCCAGCAAGCACCACCACCGGTGCCTGATCAAGCAGCCGCTCGCCATCCCACGCCTGCCACTGTTCGCCATCGCGGCGCAGTTCTACCACGTCGTGATGGGGCAGCAATTGGATGTTCGGGTGTGAAGCCTGAAAGCGACACAGCGCGGGCGGATGCACCCAACCGCCCTCGGGGAAAAACAAGCCGCCACACGCCAGGGCAATACCGGCCTGAGCCTGGGCGTGTGGCAGATCCACTTGATGCAACAGATCAGCAGGAAACGCCTGGGCCAATTGCGCCTGGCGCTCGGCTTCCTTGGCATTGAACCCTAGTTGCAACACGCCGCACGCATCCCAATCCAGGCCACGCTGCAAGCTTTCCAACAGGCGCCGGGTATGGCCGAAACCGCTCAAAATCAGCTGTGACAACGCCGTGCCGTGGGCCGAGAGTTTTAGATACAACACGCCCTGAGGATTGCCCGAAGCCTCCTGTGCCAGATCACCGTGGCGTTCCAGCAAACTCACCTGCCAGCCCCGCGCTGCAAGGCTGGCGGCTGTCGCGCAACCGGCAAGGCCCGCGCCGATCACCAGCGCCTTACGTTGTCCGTTCAGAGGCGTAGGCCGCGCAAACCACGGCTTTGGCAACGAGGGTTTGACCGCGTCTTCAGGCCAACCGACAAACACGCCGCGCAGCACTTCCCACTTGTGACCAATCCCCGGAGTTCGTTTCATCTTGAACCCGGCCGCGTTCAGCGCCC
>NZ_JAMFRV010000677.1 GCF_026224925.1 Pseudomonas sp.
AGCTGACGCGCAGCCTGCAACGGGGTTTCAACGGCCACGTCGTAAACGCGCGAGGTGAGGATTTTCTTGACGTACTGTTCGAGCATCGGGAAAGCATCACTGGCGAATAAGGACAAGGCCCGAAGTCTAACTCAGAATGACGCGGTTTTAAGGCGGGTTATCGCTATAATGCGCGCCCTTTTGCACACCAATGCTCGGTGTCGCACGGCAATACCGTGTGAATACCGTATATATATTGATGACTTAAATTTCGCATCATCGGAGCCAGCATGACTCAGGATCAACTCAAACAGGCCGTGGCCCACGCTGCTGTCGACTTCATCCTTCCGAAACTTGATGACAAGAGCGTCGTCGGCGTCGGCACCGGCTCCACCGCCAACTGCTTTATCGATGCACTGGCGAAGCATAAGGGTGCGTTTGATGGCGCGGTTGCCAGCTCTGAGGCCACCGCTGCACGGCTCAAAGGCCACGGTATTCCGGTTTATGAACTGAATACCGTCAGTGATTTGGAGTTTTATGTCGATGGCGCAGATGAAACGGACGCGGGCCTACACCTGATCAAAGGCGGCGGCGCAGCATTGACCCGCGAGAAAATCGTCGCTGCGGTGGCCAAAACCTTCATTTGCATCGCCGATGGCAGCAAGTTGGTGTCGGTTCTCGGCGAGTTTCCGTTGCCGGTTGAAGTGATTCCGATGGCTCGCAGCCACGTGGCGCGTCAGTTGGTGAAACTGGGCGGCGATCCGGTGTACCGCGAAGGTGTGCTGACGGATAACGGCAACATCATTCTTGATGTGTTCAACATGAGCATCACCGATCCGGTTGCGCTGGAAACTCAGATCAATGCGATTGTTGGCGTCGTCACAAACGGTTTGTTCGCGGCGCGCCCAGCGGACTTGCTGTTTTTGGGTACGGCAGAAGGTGTGAAAACGCTTAAGCGTTAATACACTTCGGGGCCTCTTCGTGAATGAATTCACTCCCACAGGGGTAACGCGTACCTCTGTGGGAGCGAATTTATTCGCGAAGCCGTTTGATCAGCGAACGCTGCTTTGGAACTTACTGATACCGGTCAACTCCAGCACGATTTCATCGCCAGCAACGAACGGACCAACGCCTGCCGGGGTACCGGTCATGATGATGTCGCCGGCTTGTAATGAGAACTGCGACGCCATGTACTGAATCATTGGCACGATCGGGTTGAGCATCGCGCTGCTGTTGCCGTCCTGGCGCACTTCACCGTTGATCGACAGGCGAATGCCGATGTCGGTCAAATCCTGGTAGGCGTCAGCCGTTACGAACGGGGCGATAACCGCAGCGCCATCGAACGACTTGCAGATTTCCCACGGCAGGCCTTTTTCCTTGAGCCGGGTCTGAATATCCCGCAGCGTCAGGTCCAGACCCGGAGCGAAGCCGGTAATAGCATCCAGCACTTCTTCCCGCGACGGGCTTTTGGTCAGCGGCTTGCCGATCAGCACAACAATTTCAGCTTCGTAGTGCACCGATCCGCGATCAGCCGGAATCGTAAATCCACCTTCCAGCGCTACCACACAGCTGCCCGGCTTGATGAACAGTAACGGTTCAGTCGGCACCGGGTTATTCAGTTCTTTGGCGTGTTCGGCATAGTTACGGCCGATACAGACGACTTTACCCACCGGGAAGTGGATTCGCGTACCGTCGATATACTGGTGCTGATAGCTCATGCGGCGATTCCTGAGTCTGTAGGGCTGTAGGGTTAAACGGCGAAGATCTTGCCAGGGTTCATGATCCCGTTAGGATCGAACACGGCCTTCACTGCCTTCATGTATTCGATTTCGATGGGCGAGCGGCTGTACGTCAAGTAATCACGCTTGGTCATGCCCACGCCGTGCTCCGCAGAAATCGAGCCGTTGTACTTCTGCACGATCTCGAACACCCACTTGTTGACCGTGGCGCACTTGGCGAAAAACTCATCCTTGCTCAGGTTTTCCGGCTTGAGGATGTTCAAGTGCAGATTGCCATCGCCAATGTGGCCGAACCAAACAATTTCGAAATCCGGATAATGCTGGCCGACGATGGCATCGACCTCCCGCAGGAATGCCGGCACTTTCGAGACCGTCACCGAAATATCGTTTTTGTATGGCGTCCAGTGCGAGATGGTTTCGGAGATGTACTCGCGCAGCTTCCACAGGTTTTGCAATTGCTGGTCGCTCTGGCTCATCACGCCATCGAGGACCCAGCCCTCTTCAACGCAATGCTCGAACGTTGCCAAGGCTTCGTTAGCCACTTCTTCAGTGGTCGCTTCGAATTCCAGCAGCGCGTAAAACGGGCAATCGGATTCGAAAGGCGCAGGCACGTCGCCGCGGGCCAGCACTTTGGCCAGTGCTTTATCCGAAAAGAATTCGAAGGCGGTCAGGTCAAGCTTGTTATGGAAAGCGTGCAACACCGGCATGATCGCATCGAAGTCTCGCGTCCCAAGGACCATGGCCGTGAGGTTTTTCGGGGCGCGGTCGAGGCGCATGGTGGCTTCGACGACAAAACCCAAGGTGCCTTCGGCGCCGATGAACAGCTGACGCAAATCGT
This sequence comes from Pseudomonas sp., assembly GCF_026224925.1. GTDB lineage: Bacteria > Pseudomonadota > Gammaproteobacteria > Pseudomonadales > Pseudomonadaceae > Aquipseudomonas. Next base: position 2,557 of record NZ_JAMFRV010000677.1, read on the forward strand.
AGCCTGTGGCGTTTTTGATCAAGTCTTTGTTCAGTTCAAGCAGGTCGCCTTTACCAGTGACAACCTTCATCCCCGCGACCCAATTGCGGGTCATGCCGTAGCGAATCACCTTGATCCCGCCAGCATTGGTGCCGATGTTGCCGCCCACTTGGCTGGAACCCGCCGACGCGAAGTCCACTGGGTAATACAGGCCGTTGTCTTCTGCGAGGGTTTGCAGGTGTTCGGTGACGACGCCCGGCTGGCAGACCACGGTGCGGTCCGTCAGATTGATGTCCAGCACCTTGTTCATGTAGTCGAACGAGACAACCACTTCACCGTTGGCAGCAACCGCAGCAGCGGAAAGCCCGGTTCGTCCGCCGGACGGCACCAATGCAACCTTGTGCTCATTGGCCCACAGAACGATGGCTTGCACCTGCTCGGTGGTCTTCGGGAACACGATAGCTACGGGCGCCGGCGCGAAGTGTTTGGTCCAATCCTTACCGTAAGTATTGAGGGAATCGGCGTCGGTCAGGACCTTGCCAGGCTCAACAAGGGTCTTCAACTCTTCTATCAGGGCAGGATTGGTCATCACGGAACTCTCGAACAATTCATGGTCATCCTGAGAACGCTTCACGTCCAGGAATGGGTGTTTCGCGGGGTGCATATGCTAGCATAGCCCCCCGCTAATCGTGCCTACGGCCGATGTGCGCCCCCTGCCATTTTCTCCGGGACACAGGTTTACGCAGATGAGCAAGACTTCTCTCGATAAGAGCAAGATCAAGTTCCTTCTTCTCGAAGGCGTCCACCAATCAGCCGTGGACGTCCTCAAGTCCGCTGGGTACACAAACATTGAGTACCTCACCGCCTCCATACCGGAAGCAGAGCTGAAGGAAAAGATCGCCGATGCACACTTCATCGGTATTCGTTCCCGCACTCAGTTGACCGAAGAGGTCTTTGATTGCGCGAAGAAACTGGTCGCTGTTGGCTGTTTCTGCATCGGCACCAACCAAGTCGATCTCAACGCTGCCCGCGAACGCGGTATCGCTGTTTTCAACGCACCGTACTCCAACACCCGTTCGGTGGCTGAGTTGGTGCTGGCTGAAGCGATCCTGTTGCTGCGCGGCATTCCTGAGAAGAACGCTTCCTGCCACCGTGGCGGCTGGATCAAAAGCGCGGCTAACTCCTTCGAAATTCGCGGCAAGAAACTGGGCATCGTCGGCTACGGCTCGATTGGTACTCAACTTTCAGTGCTGGCCGAAGGTCTGGGCATGCAGGTGTTCTTCTACGACACGCTGACCAAACTGCCGCTGGGCAACTCGACTCAGGTCTCCAGCCTGTCTGAGCTGCTTGGCTTGGCCGACATCGTCACGCTGCACGTTCCTGAAACCGCTGAAACCCAG
>NZ_JAMFRV010000678.1 GCF_026224925.1 Pseudomonas sp.
AACGAGCTGCACCTGCTGTTCCGCCAAGGCCCCGGCGTGATGGTGGTCCGTCAGGCCTATCCCGATCACGGGGTGGTGGACCGGCATAGCCAGGTGTTCGAAGGGATCTTCGCCGACGAAGCCAAGCAAAGCATTGCCGCCGATCATTTTGCCAAAGCTGGCGCCAACGGGCGAATCTGGAATTCGCTGCAAAAAGCCGCGCTGAAATCGCCCGAATCTTTTATCGAGTACTACGCCAACCCACTGATCGGGCTAATTGCCGAGTCATGGTTGGGGCCGGGTTTTCAAACCACCGCCCAAGTCAACGTAGTGCATCCCGGTGGCCAGGCGCAGATGCCTCACCGCGACTACCACATGGGCTTTCAAACGGTTGACGAGGTCGAGCGCTTTGCCTTGCCGCTGCATGTGTTGTCGCAATACCTGACCCTACAGGGGGCGGTTGCCCACACCGACATGCCGATAGAAACCGGCCCAACGCTGCTGTTGCCGTTCTCGCAACAGTACGACCTGGGGTATTTGGCGTGGCGTCGACAGGCGTTCATTGAGTACTTCGAGGAGCACGCGGTGCAAGTGCCGTTGAGCAAGGGCGACATGCTGTTTTTCAACCCCGCACTGTTTCACGCGGCAGGGACTAACCGCACCACCGACCAGCACCGTATGGCCAACCTGCTGCAAATCTCCTCAGCGTTTGGCAAACCCATGGAAACCCTGGACCGCGACCGGATGATGCTGGCGCTGTATCCCGCGCTGCTCCAACGACTGGAACAAGGTGAACTGGACATCCAAGCATTCACGGCGGTCATTGCCACGGCGGCTGACGGCTATGCCTTCCCGACTAATCTGGACACCGACCCGCCGCTCAAGGGGCTGGCGCCGCAGACCGGGCAGCAAATGATGCTGGAGGCACTCACTCAACGCTGGCCGTACGAAACGTTTCAACAACAGGTCACGCTGATGCGCAGCAAGCGCCAAGCCTGACGTCATCCGTTTGATGCTTTACCGGTTTGCCATAACAACAACAAAACAGGACTAAACCCATGAAGAGAAAACTCTTTGCCTTGCTGTTTACCGTGGTCTTCACGCCGCTGGCGTTGGCCGATATCCGCATCGGCGTCAGCATTGCCCAAGTCGATGATGTGTTCCTCGCACAAATGCGTGAATACATGGTTGCCCATGCGAAAGAATTGCCGGGGGTGACGCTGCAATTTGAAGACGCCCAAGGCGATGTGGTTCGTCAGTTGAATCAGGTACAGAGCCTGACCGGGCAAGGAGTGGACGCGATTATCGTGAACCCGGTAGACACCGCCGCCACGCAGAAAATTACTGACGACGCGACCAAGGCCGGGATTCCATTGGTTTATGTCAACCGCCGCCCCGATCAAGAAAAACTACCCGTCGGCGTCGGCTATGTCGGCTCTGATGAGGTCAAGGCCGGGCAAATGCAGATGCAGTACCTCGCCGATAAAATGGGCGGCAAAGGTAACCTGGCGATCATGCTCGGGCTGCTCTCCAACAACGCGACCCACAACCGCACCAAGGGCGTGAAAGAGGTACTGGCGAAATACCCGGACATCCACATTGTCGAAGAACAGAGCGCCGAATGGCAGCGCAGCAAGGCGATTGATTTGATGAACAATTGGATTCTGGCCGGCAAGAAAATCGATGCTGTGGCCGCCAACGCGGATGAAATGGCCATCGGTGTGGCCATGGCGACGACCCAAGCCGGTATGAAACCAGGTAAAGACATCCTGATTGCCGGCAGCGATGGCGGTCAGGCAGGCCTCGACGCGATCAAAAAAGACCTACTGGTGGTTACGGTCTACCAAGACAACAAAGGCCAAGCCGTAGGCTCCATCGACCTCGCGGTGAAGATGATCAAAAAACAACCGTACACCGCTGAAGTGACCATTCCTTACCAACTGATCACTAAGGCGAATTACGAGAAGTTTTTGAATCCTTGAGATAACCGAAAACGGCCCCGTACCGGTCAAATATTCTCCGGCGTGAGCACCTGCAGCGGCACGAAAATCCGCTGCTGTACCGGGTCAAACGTTTCGGCGGTTTGCAGTTTGACCATCAGTGCGATCAGCTCTTTGGCCAATACTGTCGGCTGCGAGTCAATCACCAGCCTGATCAGCCCTTGGCGTAATGCGTGGCGCGACGCCTGGGTCGACTCCTGAACAATCACGCACAGTGGCGGCCGCTCAGGCGTTAATGCCAAGGCACTGAGCACCCCTTCAACGCCACCCCCGGCGATATACAAGCCGCGTAAATCCCGGTGCCGCGCCAGCAACTCCAGCGTGGCCTCCTCGGTGACGTCGGCGTTATCCATGTTGATGATCGGCTCCAGCAATCGAAAGCCAGGAGCCTTCTCTTCGAAATAGCTGCGCAGACCTTGCTCGCGCTTTTCATGCCCGACAAACCGATGCCCGCCCAATATCACCGCGACGCTGCCTTGGGGCGGATGACAGGTGTGAGCCATTAACCAGCCTGCGGTTCGGCCCACTTCAACGTTGTCCGTGCCCACATACGGCCTATGACTTTCGCTGGACAAGTCAGAGAGCAGTGAAACGATTTGAATGCCGCGACTACGTACCCGCTCAATGGCCTGATGAATCACCGGATGCTCGAAACACACCAGCGCGAGACAGTCGCATTGCTCAGCCAGTTGTTCGATTTGCCGCGCAACGGCATGCGGTGAACGGTCAATGATCGCGTCGTCATGACAGATGATATTGGCCTCGGTAAACAGCCGCGCCTGTTCCCTGATCGCATCACGCAAATGGCCGTAAAATTCCAGGGAAGTACCGAGTAACAGTATGCCGAAGTGATAGCCCGGTTTCTTCTCTCTGATGCGTTCCGCGATCAAGCGTGCGGCGTAATAACCCACGGCTTCGGCGGCTTGAAACACGCGTTCGGCGGTTTGTGTGTTGACGGGCGCTCGGGCATTCAAGACCCGATCAACCGTCGCCACACTGAGTTGCGCCTGCTGCGCAACAGTCGCAATGGTTGGACGTTTATTTTTATTCATGAAGCCCTTGGCACTCTGGATGAGAGAAAACTATCAAGCCGTTACCGAGGCCGATGATAGCTTGAAAGAGAATACTTTCAAGCACTTGTAGCCATGCAGGGCGCTCTCTATATTTTCCGTGTCGAGCAGATTAAGTCCGCCTCTGAAAGGTACGTCCCAGAGCGATTAATGCAACACGGAGAATAATAATATGGCTCAGCAACAACCGAATAACCCTGACTCCCCTTATGCCGCGAGAGACTACAGCCTCACCGGCCCCGAAGCCTTGAGCGCTCACGAAAAGGGCTTGGTGTCTGCGGTCTGGTATCAATGCGCAGTGCCTAGAAAACGTTTGAAAGCACTCATGCAACGCCGCAACGGTCCCGCCGTGCGCGATACCGCACTATGGTTGTTGGCGTTAGTTCTGAGTGGTTACGGCGGCTACTACTTCTGGGGCGGCGCAGCCTGCGTCCCATTCTTTATTGTCTACGGCGTTTTATACGGCACTGCGGCCAACTCTCGCTGGCATGAAACCGGTCATGGCACGGCGTTCAAAACCCGCTGGCTGAATGACGCGGTGTATCAGTTGGCCTGCTTCATGGTCATGTACGAGCCCGACGTCTGGCGCTGGAGCCATGCGCGGCATCACACGGACACCATTGTCGTGGGCCGCGATCCCGAGATCGTTGAGCCGAGGCCCCCTAGCCTGATAAAAATAGCGTTGAGCTTCATGTCGCTACCCCATGGTTTCAATGTGCTGAAGTCGTTATTCGTCCATGCGGGCGGCACGCTCAGCGCGGCGGAAGAAAACTTTATTCCGCCATCGGAATGGCCAAAAGTCTACCGTGCCGCGCGCATCTGGCTGGTGTTGTATGCACTGGTTATTGGCTTGGCTATTTACCAACACTCTTGGTTGCCCTTGATGTTTGTGTTTCTTCCCACGTTCTATGGCGGATGGCTGTCCTACCTTTTTGGCCTGACTCAGCATGTAGGCCTGGCTGAAGATGAACTCGACCACCGGAAAAACTGCCGCACCATTTATATGAATCCGTTGTTCCGTTTTATTTATTCGAACATGAACTATCACCTCGAACACCACATGTTCCCCATGGTGCCTTACCACGCACTGGCGCAACTGCACGCCGAGATACGTGACGATTGTCCGCCGCCCTACAGCAGCATCGTCGAGGCGTACCGGGAAATTATTCCGACGTTATTAAAGCAGCGCAAAGACCCCTCGTATTACGTTCGGCGCCCGGTTGTAACAGTGCCAGAACCCACGTCCGACGAAGCCCGCGCCACGACCGTTTACAGCTGAGTGAGACAACCATGAATACCGAATGGATAGAAGTGTGCGCGGTCGACGAGATCGACGAAGAAGATGTGATTCGCTTCGATCACCAGGATCGAACCTTTGCCGTGTACCGCTCCGCCGATAATGAATTTTATGCCACCGCAGGATTGTGCACCCACGAGTCCATTCACTTGGCTGACGGTTTGGTCATGGACCACATCATTGAATGCCCCAAACACAATGGCCGCTTCGATTACCGATCCGGTAAAGCCCAAGGCGCGCCCGCCTGCATCAACTTGAAAACCTATCCAGTGAAGGTCGAAGCCGGCCGCGTGTTGCTCGCGGTTCAGGGCTGAATAACGGCAATCCCCTTCCCAAGCAGGTATCTCATGAACACATCAATGACCGCGATGGTGATCGTCGGCGCCGGGCAAGCGGGTGGGCGTGCAGCGCTGACGTTGCGCGAACAAGGGTATGCAGGACGAATCGTATTGATCGGCAACGAAGTTCATTTGCCTTACGAACGCCCGCCGCTTTCCAAAGGTTTGCTGCAAGGGCAAACCACCCTGCAAGCGTGCAGCGTTATTGACGATGCCGCCCTCGATCATCTGCAGATCGAACACCTCAGTGCGATGGAAGTCGTAGGCCTCGAACCCGAGCCGCAGCGCCTTACGTTAGCCAACGGCACCACCCTGCATTACGCGCAATTGCTCCTGGCTACCGGCGGCTATTCACGCACCTTGCCACTGGATAAACCGCTGGCCGGCATCCATTACCTGCGCACTTACGACGATGCGCTGCAACTGCGCACGGGTTTGCAGCCAGGAACCAACGTACTGATCGTCGGCGGCGGCTTCATCGGCCTGGAAGTCGCCGCCACCGCACGTGAATTGGGCTGCGAGGTCACGGTGCTTGAAGCCGGCTCACGCTTGGCTGCTCGCGCCCTGCCCGAGCGTATGTCCGAACAACTGCTGACGCTGCACCGCAATAATGGGGTGCGCGTACTGATCGATACGCAGATCGAACAATGGCAGGGAGAAACCCGCATCGAGGCGGTGCTGCTAAATAGTGGTGAGCACATCGCCTGCGATTTGGTCGTGGTCGGGATTGGCATGACGCCCAACCTGAAGCTCGCTCAGCAAGCCGGGTTGGAGGTGGGCAGCGGTATCAGGGTCAATCAGTTTCTGCAAACCAGCTCACAGGGGATCTATGCCGCCGGCGACGTCTGCGAATTCCCTCACAACGGCACTGGCGTATTCCAGCGTCAGGAAACCTGGCGTAACGCCGATACTCAGGGACGAATCGCCGCGCTCAACATGCTCGGACAGCAACAGCCTTACGTCAGCGTTCCGTGGTTCTGGTCGGATCAATACGGATTTGGCCTACAAACCGTCGGCAGCCTGAGCAACAGCAGCAATGTGATCGAACGCGAGGTCAAGGGCGGTGGGTTTGTCCTGATGTACCTCAATGACGACCAACAACTGCTCGGTGCCTGCGGTTGGGGCCCCGGCAACAGCATTGCCAAGGACATCAAGCTGTGTGAGCGCTTGATCGAAAACGCAGCGGTGTTGCCGGTAACCGAGCTGGCAAATGCTTCAACTTCCCTCAAACAGTTCGCAAGGAGCTGACATGCGCGAGTTTTTGGTTTTCCAGTCCCTGTGGGCGATGCTCGACGAGCACGGGCAATCGGCCCTGAACCTGCAACAACAGGCGGAAAAAATTGCGGCAGCGGGCTTCGATGGCGTAACCGGCCACTTCACACGACGTGAAGACGCGCAGCCATTGTCCAGCGTTGCTCGGGACTACGGCCTGCAAGTCGAAGGTCAGCTGTTTCCTAAAACCGTGTCTGACTTGGCATCGGCCCTGGACGTGGCAAGTGAGTTCGGCTGCCACCACCTGACGCTCCAAGCCGATGTCCGCCCGCGTACCTTGAAAGAAGCGATCACCCTTATCGAAGGTTGGCAGCGTTTGGCCGAGCAGGTGGATTTCCCGGTATTGCTGGAAACCCATCGTTATCGGGTCACTAACGACTTGCCGTTCACCCTGGATATTTTGCAGGAAATGCCTGACCTGAAGCTGCTGGCAGATTTGTCCCATTACGTCGCAGGTCGAAGCATTCCGCTGCCGCCCAGCGAAGAAGACCAGCAGCAGATAGAAACGATCTTGCGTCACAGCTGGGGCTTTCATGGGCGAGTCGCCAGTTCCGAGCACGTGCAGGTTCCCATCAGCTTTCCCCAACATCAGGCCAGCGTTGACCTGTTCATAAGCTGGTGGCGCTACGGGATCGAGGATTGGTTGAAGCGCGATGGCGATCTATCGAGCTTGTCCTTCACCTGCGAACTGGGCCCACCGCCGTATGCGATTACCGGACCCGACGGCAAAGACATCACTGATCGCTGGCAAGAGGCATTGCAGATGAAGGATTTGATACGGGCGGTGTGGCAGTCGGTGGAACGGGGACGGACCTGAGTGAAATTCAGGACAAAAAAAAGCGACCCTAAGGTCGCTCTTTTTTGCTTCAAGGAGTTCAAGGGCCTTGAAGCGGAATATGGCGCAGCGGACGGGACTCGAACCCGCGACCCCCGGCGTGACAGGCCGGTATTCTAACCGACTGAACTACCGCTGCGCG
>NZ_JAMFRV010000679.1 GCF_026224925.1 Pseudomonas sp.
CGCAGCCCGGAAATAATCGCCTGGTATTCGCGAACCGGCTGCAAAGCGACGATGCTGAACGCTGCGTTACGTCCGCCCAACAGCTTGATTTCGACGTCATAGACGAAAAACTCGTCGCCATTGGCTTCTTTAATCTTCGCGAAATTGTTGCCGGTGCCGTCATACCGCGGGTGGTAATTAATGTTTTCTGCGGAGGTGGCCCGGGAACGCCAGACTAACCGGCCTTCACGGTCGTAGATGTAGCCCAGCAGGCGGCTGTCCGGCAGGTTGAACTGCTCGCCCGGCAACATCAGCGGCATCATGAGATGGCCATCTTCAACCCGGGCGGCGGATATCAAGGTGGTGACGTCCGACGCCAGACGCTGCTTGATAGCGTCTTCCAGCGCCAAACTGTAGGCGCCCTGCAGCGCCGGTAACAACGCCAGCATGAAAATCACTGCCAGCATCGCCGCCGACAGCATCAATCGCACGCGTAGCGATCGGATCATTTACAGCGCTCGGTGAACAAGTAACCGAGGCCACGCACGGTTTCGATAGGCTTAAAACTGGAGTTGCCTTCCAGTTTGCGGCGCAGGCGACCGACCAGCACTTCGATCACATTAGGATCGCGCTCGTCGTCGTCGGGATAGAGCTGCTCCATCAACCGCTCCTTGGCCACCACTTGTTGGTGATGGCGCATCAGGTATTCAAGAATCCGATATTCGTAGGCCGTCAGCGCCAAGGGCTGTTCGTCGAGGGATGCTTGCTTGCGGTTCAAATCCAGCAGCAAGGGCCCGGCGACAATGGTCGATTGCGTGAAGCCACTGGATCGACGCAACAAGGCATTGAGGCGCGCCTCCAGCTCTTCGAACTGGAACGGCTTGACCACGTAATCATCCGCGCCGGCGGCCAAACCTTCAACCTTGTCTTGCCAGTTGCCCCGAGCGGTGAGGATCAGGATAGGGAATGCCTTACCCAGCGCACGGAACTGGCGAATCAGGTCTAGCCCGCCCATGCCAGGCAAACCCAGGTCGATCACCGCCAGATCATGGTTGAACTGCTCTGCCTGGTATAAGGCCTCTTCAGCATTGGCCACGGCTTCGACCACGTGACCGCTTTCGGTCAGGCGGGTCTGCAAGTGATGACGTAGTAACGCTTCATCTTCTACCACCAGCAGTTTCATGCGGCTCTCCCGGGCAAAATCATTCCTCTCAAGGCTAAGGCTGATACAGCTTGGCCAACGGCACTGCGCCCAGAACGCTGAGTGTGCGGTCTGGGCAGCAAATGTCCAGCGACAGTCTGTTTATGGTTAAAAGATATAGGTTGGACGCAGCTTAGGATCGTAGCCGCCCTGCAACGTGGCCCGGCTCAGCTTGACGCCGTTATGGGTGCCAGAGGCATAGGGGGTGGTCGAATAAACGTTGTACTCAGCGGTCCGCAAACCGGGATTAGCTTTATTGACTCGCTCACCGCCTTTGGCACGCAACAGCGCACCGGGCAGGTTTTCAGCTTGTACAGCGGCACTGCCGCCGAGAAACGCTAGCGCAAAAAACAGCTTATTTAACGTAAGCATCAATAAGTCCTCTCGCGCAGTGCGCATTTAGGTACGCCGTCAGACTAATCACTGCGCCCTGAACCCACCCTGAACGCGCCCTGAACTTATCCTGAACGAATTCCCCCTAAACAGTGCTGCACAATCGTCTAGGCTGTTTGACTTATCGGCTCCGTTATTCGTATCTATAAAAATCAGAGGGGAATCAATCATGCGTTTCTGCATAGCGTTAGTGATGATGTGCATGGCCGGGCTGGCTCAGGCCGCAATCAAGACTGAAACCATCCACTACAAAAGCGCCGATGGCACTCAGCTAGTCGGCTATTACGCCTACGACGATGCGATCAAAGGTCAGCGGCCGGGCGTGCTGGTAGTGCATGAATGGTGGGGCTTAAACGATTACGCCAAAGGCCGCGCCCGTGAGCTGGCGGCGCTGGGTTACAGCGCGATGGCTGTGGATATGTACGGCAAAGGCAAGAATACCGAGCACCCTAAAGACGCCATGTCGTTCATGATGGAAGCGATGAAAAACAGCACCAGCGCCGCTCAACGCTTTGATGCCGGGCTTGCCCAGTTGAAGAAACAACCACAGACCAATCCGGCAAAAATTGCCGCCATCGGTTATTGCTTCGGCGGCGGCGTAGTGCTGGACGCGGCCCGTCGTGGGGATCCATTGGTGGGCGTAGTGTCGTTCCACGGCATGCTGGCGACCAAGACCCCGGCCACTCCGGGCAGCATCAAAACTAAAATTCTGGTGGAGCATGGCAACAGCGACACCATGGTCACGCAGGACAGCGTGGTGGCGTTCAAGTCAGAAATGGACAAAGCCGGTGCCGATTATAAGTTTGTCGGGATTGATGGCGCCAAGCACGGCTTCAGTAACCCTGACGCAGACCGTCTAGGCAAAGGCGACGGGGCTCCGGACATCGCCTATGACAAAGCCGCTGATCAGAGCTCATGGGCGGATATGCAGGCGTTTTTGAAGAAGGTGTTTGGCTGAGAGGCCACCACTTGCAACCCCTGTGCAGTTCACTGTGTGGGACCGAATTCATTCGGGAAAAATGCACCATGGTCTGCCTTACTCACCGCAGTGATGCATTCCCGAATGAATTCGGTCCCATAGGGGTTCTAGATATGGCCTCAAACCGGCAAAATGCCAAGTATGACTGAGCCTTTGATCCTCCCCGCTTGTTGCCCCGCGCTAAACACCCATTGGCCGTTGCCCTACAACCTGCCCGGCGTGGTGTTGGTCAGTGGTGTGTTTGATCCAAAGCAACTCGTAGACGGCGACTTCCCGCGCAGCAATATCGACTCCCCCGCCAGCATCCAACGCTCCGTGGCTAAACGTAAGGCGGAGTTTCTTGCCGGCCGGCTCTGCGCCCGGGAGGCTTTAAAGCAACTCGATGGCCGCTATCACGTACCCAGCATTGGCGAAGACCGTGCGCCGGTCTGGCCTGTGGATATCTGCGGTTCAATTACCCACAGCCATGGCTGGGCCGCCGCAATCGTTGGGCAGCGCACGCAGTGGCGGGGTCTCGGTATGGACGTGGAAAACCTGCTGGACAGCGAGCGCGCGCAACGGCTGGCCGGGGAAATCCTCACCACCGATGAGCTGAAGCGCATGGCCGCTGGCCCTGTTGAACACATCGCCTTGCTGGTGACCCTGACCTTCTCGGTCAAAGAAAGCCTATTTAAAGCGCTCTATCCCCTAGTGCAAAAACGCTTTTACTTCGAAGACGCAGAAGTTCTGCACTGGTCCGCAGAGGGTAATGCTCGCCTGCGCCTGCTGATCGACTTATCCAGCGAATGGCCTAGCGGCTGCGAACTGGACGCGCAATTCAGCGTGCAAGACGGCCAACTGCTAAGCCTGGTCAGCATCCCAGCGCTTTGAATTTAACGTGATTCATGGCTTTTCCTGCCGACGCGGCCACGCCAGGCTGAAACATGCACCACCCAGACTCGTGCTTTTGCCGATCAGCGCCCGGCCGCCATGCCAATAAATGATCCGCCGCACAATCGACAACCCCAGACCATGACCGCCCGATGCCCGCGTGCGGCTGTCGTCTAAACGCATGAACGGCTTGAAAATCCGCTCCCAGGCACTTTCCGGCACACCGGGACCGTCGTCCTCAATATCGATGCGGCAGCGCAGTGGCCCCACCTGATAACTGACGCTGACCTGAGTTTCAGCGTGACGCATGGCGTTGCTTACCAAATTCTGCAGCGCCCGGTGCAGATAGCGCGGCTCGGCCTCCACCCAGACCCCATCATCATCCGCCGACGCCAGGCATTGCCCGCGACTGACCGTGACGTTAGCGCGCAACGGCGCCAGCTCAGCGATCACTTGATTGACCAGCGCATCCAGATCAATGCGCTGGAAATTCAAGGTCGGCGAGCCTTGTTCCAGTCGTGCGTATGTCAGCATCTCGTCCACCAGCTTGTCGAGGTCCTGAATATCGTGGTCCATGCCGACCCGGTATTTATCCCGAGCATCCTCAGTCGTGGCCTCGCCAATCATCTCCAAGCCAAAGCGCAAACGCGCCACCGGCGTGCGCAGCTCGTGGGAAACCGCACGTACCAACTCGCGCTGCATGCTCAATGAGCGCTGGAGATGCTCGGCCATGCCATTGAACGCCGACGCCAATCGCCCCACAGAGTCCGTACCCGACGCCGGTACACGGGTTTCCAGGCTGCCTTTAGCGAGGCGCGTCGCGGCGGCCTCCAGACCCAGCAAACGGCGCTCAAGACGGTGCACCAGCAAAGACACCACCAGACCAATTAGGCACAGGCCAAGAAAACCAATCAGAACCAACAATTCCGGCGGGTAAGGATTCATCTGGTACAGCGGACCGATTTC
>NZ_JAMFRV010000680.1 GCF_026224925.1 Pseudomonas sp.
CCGGTGTTCAACAACATCCTCGCCTACAAGGATGAAGTGGTCGGCTGGATGAGAGACTTGACTGACGCCTGCCACGAACATGGCGCAGCGGTCATGATCCAGTTGACTCACCTTGGCCGGCGGACACGTTGGGACAAGGGCGACTGGCTGCCCGTGGTGTCACCGTCCTTCGAGCGCGAGGCCTCCCATCGCTCCTTCCCGAAGAAGATGGAAGACTGGGATGTGGAACGCATCATCAAGGACTACGCCGACGCCGCCGAGCGCATGAAAGCCGCGGGACTGGACGGCATCGAACTGCAGGCCTATGGGCATCTGATGGACCAATTCTGGTCGCCGCTGACCAACGACCTCGATGCTCCCTATGGCGGTTCCATCGACAACCGGCTGCGCTTTACCTTCGACATCCTCAGCGCCATTCGCAAGCGCGTCGGCCATGAGTTCATCGTCGGCGTGCGCTATACCGGAGACGAGCAAATGCCCGGCGGGCTGACCCCGGCCGATGGCCTGGACATTTCCAGGCGCCTGAAAGACAGCGGCATGGTGGACTTTCTCAACGTCATTCGCGGGCATATCGACACCGATGCCGGCCTGACGGATGTGATTCCGATCCAGGGCATGCGCAATTCGCCGCACCTGGATTTCGCTGGAGAGATTCGCGCCGCCACCGACTTCCCCACGTTTCATGCGGCGAAAATCCCGGACGTCGCCACTGCCCGTTATGCCATCGCCTCGGGCAAGGTCGACATGGTCGGCATGACCCGCGCGCACATGACCGACCCGCATATCGTGCGCAAGATCATCGAGGGTCGTGAAGAGGATATTCGCCCCTGTGTTGGCGCCAACTATTGCCTGGACCGGATCTACCAGGGCGGTGCTGCCTACTGCATTCACAACCCGGCCACTGGCCGTGAAACCAGCATGCCCCATGACATTCCCAAGGCTGCCAGCAAGCGCAAGATCGTGATTGTCGGCGCCGGTGTCGCCGGGCTGGAAGCTGCGCGCGTGGCCGCCGAACGAGGTCATGAGGTGGTGGTATTCGAAGCCGCCAATCAGGCCGGTGGGCAGGTTCGGCTCACTGCGCAATCGGAGCGGCGGCGAGAAATGATCAGCATCGTCGAGTGGCGCATGGCTCAGTGCATGGCACGCGGCGTCACCTTTCATTTCAATACCTGGGCTGAAGCCAACACCGTCCACGACGAAAACCCGGACGTGGTGATCATCGCCACTGGCGGCCTGCCCCACACCGAGATTCTCTCGGCAGGGAATGAACTGGTGGTCTCGACTTGGGACATTATTTCCGGGGATGTGAAACCCGGGCGCAATGTCCTGCTGTTCGACGACGCAGGTGATCATGCGGGCCTGCAAGCTGCCGAGTTCATTGCCAAAAGTGGTGCAAAAATCGAAATCATGACACCGGACCGGACCTTTGCACCGGAAGTCATGGCAATGAATCTGGTGCCCTACATGCGCTCGCTGCAAGCACTGGACACCACCTTCACCGTCACCTTCCGGCTGCTCGCCGTCGAACGCGAAGGTCAAGATCTGCTGGCGACCATCGACAGTGACTACGGCAGTGCGCGCAAGGTTCGGCGGGTCGATCAAGTGGTGATCAACCACGGCACCCGACCACTGGACGAACTGTACTTCGAGTTGAAACCCGCCTCCAGCAATGGCGGCGTAGTAGAACATCAGGACCTGATCGTCGGTAACCCGCAACAGGTAGTGACCAACCCGGATGGCCGATTCCAGCTGTTTCGCATTGGCGATGCGGTGGCTGCACGTAACACCCACGCCGCGATCTACGATGCCTTGAGACTGGTCAAGGACTTGTAAACGAACCCACTGCCCAGGTGAAAACAAACATGTCAAAAAATGAAACACCCTCCTGGAGGATCGCTGGAAAAAATGGCATTCACGGACCGGTCGAAGGCTCTCTCTATTACTCATCTTCGGCGGATGACTGGCTACCGACAACGGCTGAGGGCTTCTGGATCAAACCGTTGTTCGAGGACACCGAACGCGGTGAAAAGACCCTATTGATGAAAGTCGATCCTGGCACCCACGTCGCCAGCCATACCCATGAAGAGGAGCTTGAGCAGCTGTTCGTACTGCAAGGCTCATTTTATGATCAGGATCGAACACTGAACGTCGGCGACTACTGTTGCCGTGCTCCGGACGCGGCACACAGTGCGGGGTCGGTACATGGGGCCATTTTGATGGTGATTTATACCCGTCGTTGAACAGAAGCTGCATGCGATGGACATAAAGCGTTAGGGAAGGTCTGAATAACCACACCGTCCCTAATACGAGGTCCGGCACCCGGACGGCAGGAATGTAACTGGTCTCGATACAGAATGGCTTTTGGTCCACTGTGCTCAGACGCCTGATGGTCAGCAACACATCCCCCTCTCAACGGTCGGCTGGATGCGGCATTCGACGATGCCATCGCGGTCTCCGAAGGCCTGCTCAAGAAATCGATGAATCGGACGCCCGATGGCGACAAGAGAGAGAGTGGGAACGTAACCTGACCATGAGTTACGTCATTCAGCAAGGGCCGCTCAAAGACCTGAGCATCGCGTTGCGCCACGCCTCACTGCGCACTGAAGTGACCACGCAACGGGACAGCGATGAGCATCGAGTGATCATCAGCTATCCGCTGAATATTCTGTAAAAGCCGACACACTGGATGATGCGCATCGTCATCCAGTGTGCCCTGGTTATATAAGGTCACACCGTTGGATGATCGACTCAGCGCGGTGCTCAACCTACGTGTATCCCTCCACTGCATCCCTGGCGCCTTAAACGACGGAGAACAAGCTAACCCGCGCTATCACATGGTTTAGAACCTCTTCGAAAGCTCTTCCAATGCGCGTGTTAGTCCGGCTATTGGACTACACATCGGCTCCGGCCCATTTTTTACCAATTTGGCTGCGCCTGCCATGGAAGCTTGAGCTAGAGCGACCATTGAGCTCCCTTCAACGTAGGCGGCATCTGCTGACTCCGCAATAGCTGAAAGATAGCCTTCAAGATCGCCAGCCTTGAATAAGGCCCATGCGCCCGAAACGAGACGAACCTCAACCGAGACGTTCGCTCCAATCGCCGCATCAACAAAAATTCGCATTGTCGGCTGTAACGTTGTTTCAACGGCACAAAGCACCACAATCTTTCCACCCACCTCGATTGTTTTTTCAGCGAGGGCTTCATCTACTCTCAAAATAGGCACAGCAGTGGCTTTTCCCGCCGCGACGACAGCAGGCCCCAACGTTGAGCACGTAAGAAGTACCGCATCAGCACACAGGGAAAGCGCAATAAGGGCAGAACGCACTTCACCCTCGATACAAGAAGTAAGACCGCCCGCCAGTTCAGCGGCTGAAAGCAGATCGGCCCTCACTTCATGCGTCAGTACGCCGTAGGGTATCCCGAGCGTCAGTCCAGCCTCTTCAAAGACTGCGATATTACTTTCTGCGGTATGCAAGCAAGCTATTTTCATAAATTTTTCGCGAGGAAATGGTGAAAAAAACCAAGAAGATTGCACGTCGAAGTCGACAGGCATTATTACTCGGTGCCGTAATCCTTCCGGCGTGAACTTGGGTGCGCCGTATTCATCCTTCACCTGAGCGATACGGTAGCTCTCATGCTCAATCAGTGCACAGAAATCAGCGTCACTACAGGTAGCGCAGTAATCGGCGGTCAGGGTGATGATGAATACCGGTACTCTTGCGAACCCATCGAGCATCTGCTGCTCCATTCCACTTTCACCATTCCTACATGACCTCAATGTGATTTTTGAACGCATCTAATGCCGAGACGATTTGCTTACTGATCTCCGGGCTCGCTGCGATGCCTGCCTCATCCATTCCTTTGGCGAGCAAGTTCACGGTTATCGAAGCAGGCTCGACAACTACCGCGGACATGGTTTCCAGCACCAACCTAAGCGCCGCCTGGGCATGACTCGCACGAGGTGACGCGTTAAACAGTGCAACCGGTTTATCAGGGAACTCATGGCTAGCTACAAGCCAATCCAACGCATTCTTGAAAGAGCCAGGAATTCCACGAGCGTACTCTGGGCACGAAATAAGGATGCCGTCTGCCTTGCCTACCATCGCTCGTAACTCTGCGACGATCTGAGGCGGCTCATCTGCCAGGTCTGGATCGAAGTGAGGTAATTGACCTACGCCCAGATAGTGCTTGATCGATACCCCTTCAGGACTGAGCAGCTCAGCCGCACGTAACAGCGCGGAGTTTGAAGAGGCTGCACGAAGACTTCCGGAAACCGCAAGCAATTGCACCATGTGTATCCATTCCATTAATCACTGAGGTGGCGCAGTGTCGCATACGCCGCACCGGAATCTCTTCGCCGTGATTGCAGGCGACCCGGTAGGCGCGTACGACGTCTCGACCCTGAAAATCAAATACGGGCTCTTACCGTAGATCTTACGTGTGAGAAACACGTGAACCAAGTACGGGCGCGGGTGTTACAGATGACGACCAATCACGCCGTCCTGGCAGCTATCGCCTCGACCTCCACAAGGGCGCCGGGCAATGGCAGGGCCACCACTTGCAAGGCGGTGCGCGCCGGTTTGTTGGGCTGTTCGGGGGTGCCGAAGAATTGCGTATAACCAGCTTGCAGCCCGGCAAAGTCAAGCTTGCCGCCAGTCTCCTCGGCGCCCACCAGAAACACCCGCAACTGCACGATATCCCCCAGGTCCAAATCTTGTTGCTGGAGGATATTGCGCAATTTATTGAATACCGAAACCGTCTGCACTTCAGTATTGCCATAGGCCGCTGGAGTACCCGACGGAGCTTGCGGGTCCGCGAGGTCCGGCAAGGTGCCACTGACGAACACCAGGCTGGCGGAGGCCGGCACAGTCACTGTTTGCGAGATGGGAAAATCGCCAACACTGGTGCGTTGAATGCTGTTGCTCATGTCGTCTCTCCTTCAATGGGTGGTCATGACGTGGCCAGGGCCGTCGTCTGTCGTTGCTGAGTAACCCGGTCGGCCAGTTGCCCGACCACATGCCGCGCCGAATTGGCCGCCGACTCCTGCCAAATACCGACGCCGCTTTGCACTAGGCCATCGCCGGCGAAGTACACCCGGCCATGGGGCTCTTCCAGCAAGGCGCTGGCATCGGCCGGGAAATGTTCCCGTTGCAGCCATGGGCCTTCGCTGTAGGGGATCTGCTCCCAGGACACCGCCAGCGGATGGCGCAACTGATGCGAATACCCCGGATGCAGGAGTTCAACGGCCTCCTTGGACGTCGCGTACTGTGCCTTGAAGGGTTGCGCGCCAAATACATCGGCCCCGACGCCGGTGACATAACCGGCCACCAACAGCCCCTCACGGGTGTTTAGGTCGTTGCTGGGGTACCACAGCAGCCGCGCCGGGTGTTCGATCCAAGACAGCCCGCCGTAGGTGCGGTAATCGGTTTCCCAAAAGCGCGGAGATTGCCAGGCCACCTTGGTTGCCTGGTCACTGCGGGTGCTGAGCAGCGCTGCCTTGACCGGGTCGCTGAAGTCGGTATCCAGTTTGGCCAGCAACGGCAGCGGCAGGGTAGACACCAGGTAGTCGGCACACACCACCTGTTCGCGACCGCTGTGCTGGTCGTAATAGGTAACCGCCACGCCGTCCTCAAGCTGGCGAATACGGCGCACCTGAGCGCCCAATTGCACCTGCTCGGTCAGGCGCTGATAGAAGGCATCGGTGATGCGATCCATGCCGCCCACCGGCTGGAACATAGTGGCCGAGAACTCGGGAAATTCGGTGTGCAACAAGGCACCCCAGAGTTCGGGATGCAGCAGCCGCTCCAGGGCCACCGGCGTCAGGCTACCGGGCAATGCCCCCGGATGGCTGGGGGAGTTCCGGTGGCCGGCGCGGATGCTGCCTTCATAGGCGAGTTCCTGTGACAGGTCGCCATAGACTTGCAGAAACGCCAACAAGCGACTGCGCTCCTCGCTGCTCAATAGGTCGTCCAGGGCATCGCGCTGCACCGCCGTAGCCAACAGCCCCGACAGGTGCCCGCGGGCGTCGTTGATCGCCTGGCCGACGGTGAACGCCGGTTGCTGCAAGTCGGGGCGCACTTGGGCGCCATGGCTGCTGTTGACCAGCACTTCCAGCGGCACCCCCAGCTCACTGCAGTAGTCGAGCAGGGTTCGGTGCTGGCTGGGAATCCGCGCCGGCCCGGCATTGAAATACAGCCCCGGCTCAAAGGCCACGGTTTGCGTGCGCCCGTCCTTGTAATCCACGCGGTCACCGTTGCGCAGAGTCCAGGTACGGCCACCGACCCGATCACGGGCTTCCAGCACTTGCACCTTGAACCCGGCCCGGGTCAGTTCCAGGGCCGTCACCAACCCGGCAATCCCGGCGCCGAGCACCAACACACGGGTGCCCTGCCCCAGGCCTTCCTTGAGTTTCAAAGGTTGCGGTCGGCGGTGGGACGAAGGCCCCAGCCCCAATACGGCGAGCGCATCCCTGACCGCTTTCTCGCCGCCCACGGCGGCGATGCTGGAAAGCGCTTCACGTCGAGTCAGTCCCATGTTAATTGCTCCCTTGAAGGCTTCAATCCGGCAAACCGGGTGGGTTGATCAACGATTTGTCGATGCGCTCCACGTCCAGGCCCCACCGCTGTAGCACCTGTTCGTATTGGCCGCCAGCAATCGCCCCTTCAAGGGCGGCGTGGATAGGTTGGACCAGACCATTGTCCTTGCGGGTAGTCACGGCGATATCGGCCCGCAGTGGCCAACCACCATTAACAATCCCCACCAGCTTGATACCGCCGGTGATTGCTGCCGAATAGGAATATATCGAGTTGGGGCCAAAGAGGGCGTCGCTGCGACCCGACTGCACGGCCAGTTGCGCGGCGGCCTGATCGTCGAAGTACTGCAACAGCGCAGGCTTGATACCGGCCTTTTCATTCGCTTCGTTCCAGGCCAGCAGGACTTTTTCCTGATTGGTCCCGGAGCCAACGATGATCTTCAGCCCGGCTATATCTGGCGCCTGCTTGATCGCGCTGATCTTGCTGTTGGTCTTCACATAAAACCCCAGCACATCCTGGCGATAAGTGGCGAAGTCAAAGCGCTTCTTGCGCGCCTCGGTCACGGTGACGTTGCTGATCACCGCGTCGTACTTGCCCGAGCTGACACCCAGCGGCCAATCCTCCCAACTGGTCTGCACCACGTTCAATTGCAGGCCCAGGCTGTCGGCCACCAACTGTGCGGTGTCGGCCTCGCTGCCGATGGTGGTTTTGTCATCATTGGCCAACAGCGCCAGCGGCGGCCCAGCCACTCCCGAGACGGCCACGGTGAACTTGCCGGGCTGGGCGAACTTGAACCCCGCCGGGATCAGCGCGATGGCAGCCTCGTTGCGCGGCACATGGATGCGTTGCCGGTCGGGGCTCAGGTCGACCTGTTGCGTGGTGGGTGCACTGGCGCTTTCGGCGGCCAGTACTGGCAGGCCGACACTGACGGCCATCGCCAGCAAGGCCAAACGGGCAGTATTCACTAACATAGGCAGTCACTCCTTTAACAAGGGAAAAAATTCACAGCACCTTGCCCAAGAAGGCAACGGTGCGGGGATGACGGGGTTGGCGAAAGATTTGTTCCGGAGGCCCTTGTTCGATCAATTGACCGTCGCAGAGAAACACCACGTGGTCCGCCACTTCTCGGGCAAAGCCGATCTCGTGGGTGACGATCACCAGGGTCACACCCAGTCGCGTCAAACCCTTGATCACGTCCAGCACCTCGCCCACCAGCTCCGGGTCGAGGGCCGAGGTGGGTTCATCGAAGAGCAAGACTTTTGGGTCCAGGGCCAGCGCACGAGCGATGGCGACCCGCTGTTGCTGGCCACCGGAAAGCTGGCGCGGATAGGCATCGACCTTGTCTGCCAGGCCGACCTTGGCCAACAGTTCCCCGGCCTTGGCTTGGGCCTCGGCTTTGCTCCAGCGTTTGTGGGCCAAGGGTGCTTCGGCGATGTTTTCCCAAGCCGTGAGGTGCGGGAACAGGTTGAAGTTTTGGAACACGAAGCCGACTTCGATCCGGCGCTTGAGAATCTCCCGTTCCTTGAGTTCGTAGAGCAGGTCGCCCTTGCGTCGATAGCCGACGTATTCACCGTCGATGGTGATGTGCCCGCTGTCGATTTTCTCCAGATGATTGATGGTGCGCAGTAGCGTCGATTTACCAGAGCCGGACGGCCCGAGGATCACCGTGACCTTGCCCGGTTCGATGGTCAGGTCGATGTCCTTGAGTACCTGCTGACTGCCAAAGCGCTTGCCCACGCCCTGGATCTGGATGCGCCCGGCGCGCACCGGGATGGCGGCCTCACTCATGGGATTTCTCCTTGAGCCAGCGGCGCACTCGCTGCAATGGCGTCGGCGGCAACACCCGCGCCGTGCCACGGGCAAAGTACCGTTCGACGTAGTACTGGGCACTGGTGAGCACGGTGGTGATGATCAAGTACCAGACCGTCGCGACGATCAACAACGGGATCACCGCTTGGGTGCGGTTGTAGATCACCTGCACGGTGTAGAACAGCTCTGGCAAGGCCAGCACGTAAACGATGGACGTGCCCTTGACCAAGCCGATGATTTCGTTGAACCCCGAGGGCAGGATCGAACGCAGGGCCTGGGGCAAGATGATCCGGAAGATCCGCCGCGACGCCGGCAAGCCCAAAGCCGCAGC